>NZ_JBHYXZ010000018.1:0-22447 GCF_042752395.1 Actinosynnema sp. NPDC059335
AACCACCACCGAGCCCACAGCGCCCTCGGCGGCCAGCCACCCATCACCCGACTGACCGCCTAGACGTCAACAACGTCACGAATCAGTACAGCTAGGGCGCGTCCCGAGCGGGTCCGCCGCCTCGTCCCACTATGGAGCGGCCGGGCGGGGTCGAACAACCGCAGCCGCGCTCCGTGCCCGGACCCGGCACCGGATCTTCCGGCCCACCCGCTCCCCCGGCCCATCGCGCGACGGCCCGCTGACTTCCCGGCCCACCACGTGACGCCTCACCCGCTCCCCCGGCCCGTTCGCCTGACACGCCACCGGCTCCCCGGCCGCAGCGCGAGGAGTTACCGGATGCCGGCCGCCGTTCGGCCGCACCGGCGATCAACCCCGGCCCGCGACCCCCGCGACCCGCTTAAGGTGCCGGGATGGGGCAGAACGGGTTCGTCGAGGTGCGCGGGGCCAACCGGGGCAACAACGTGGTCCTGCGCCTGTTCGCCGCGGCGTTGGTGGTCACCGGACCGATCGTCTACGCGGCCGACGACGGCGGCGCCGTCGGCGTCGTGCTCACCGTGGTGCTGCTGCCGTTCGGCATCGCCGTGTGGCGCGGCATCGCGCGCGCCAAGCGGCGGTTGCTGCGCCTGGACGAGGTGGGCCTGCCCGCGATCGCCGAGGTGTTGACCGCGGAGCCGATCAGCGAGGACTCCACGGTCCGCGTCCGGCTCCGGATCAGCGGCCCGGACGTGCCCGAGTTCGAGGTCGAGCACGACGCCGGGTACCACCCCGCCCTGAGCCCCGGGAACAAGCTGGTCGCCGCGGTCGATCCCGACGACCACCGCGACTTCGAACTGGAGTACTAGTGCCGCATCTCGGGGCGTCGAACCGGTAATCGGTCCCGTGAGCTGATCGGCCGGGCTGGTTCCGCACGTCGGGTGCGGGAGGTCCGGTCTGCGGCATCATGTGACCATGAACGGTGGTTTCCGGGTGGGCGAACTCGAAGTCGTGAACGACCTGAGTCCCGCGCGGTGGCTGGTCGAGCACATCCACGAACGGCCTCTCGACGTGGGCGCCATAGTGCCCACCGGATTCGCGGCATACGCACGCCTGCTGCACCCGGCTTATGAACCCGACCCGGCCACCGCGGCACGCCGCGACCTCCCCCTGGCACAGCGCAGGACAGCGCGTCGGTGGAGCGAGGTGGCGGCAGAAACCGGCGCCGTCGTTCATCCGCTGGTGCAGTGGGAACGCATCGCCCCGGCGTCGTACACGTACGGCGACGAGCCGGCGACCGGCGTGCTGCCCGTTGATTACGGCACCATCCTGGCCGATTTCCTGCGGTGGCACACCACATCCGAATCCTGCTGGTTCGGAGTGTGGCGAGGCAATCAGCCGCTATTGATCCCGGATCGGGCGTCGACCTTCCGGCTACCGCAACGCGAGATGTACTTGTTGCGCGGCCCCTTGTCGGGACTGGTGCGCAACCTCGCACCGGAACCGCTGCGGAAGACCGTCAACCTCTGCTGGCCGGAGGACGAGGCGTGGGTGCTCGGGATCGACGTCGATCTCCGATCCACCTACCTCGCCGCCTCCCGCCGATGCGTCACGGAACTGCTCGACCTACCCGGGCTCGAGGCGTACGCCGTCAACGCCACCGATTCGGTGACCATCGAGTCCGACTCGGTCAACCGGTGACCGCGGAGCGGCCACCCCCGGCCGAAGGACCAGCGGTGACCGCCCGGTGCCGCCGAAGGCGTGTTTCAGCAGGTGATGGCGTTACCCGGACCGAATCCCAGGGAGGGGTCGGAACTGGGCGGCCAAGTCGCCCACGACGGCGTGTACCCCGGCGGGAACCAGACGCTGAAATAGCGCCATGATCCGTAGAGGGCGTTGTGGCACTGCTCAGAAGCATTCGCCTGGACCACGGCGGCGTAGCTCCGCCTCTCCGGCCCGGACTGGGCCACCAGCGAGCCGTCGCGGTACAGGCTGACACCGGTTTCGAGCTGGCTCACGAAATCGTCGCAACTCACGACCACGACGACGTTGACCGTGCCGGGGACATGGGTGGACCGGTGCGGTACTGCTTGTCGACCGTGCACGTGATGATGTTTTCCTGCGCGGCACTGGTGGCCGTTGCCGGAACGATCCTCGTCGCGGTGACCGTCCCTTGCACCTCGGCGCCCGCAACGCCCGAAGGCGCCCACGCCTGCGGCGCGATGGCGGACGTCCCGACAGACGGCGGAAAATCCGGCAGGGCCGAAGCCACCCCCGGGACAATTGCCACCAGGACGACACCGGCAAGCAGGAGTGCCACATGACGCAACTTGCTCAAACTTCCCCCTCGACTCGTTGGCGAACACGCGACCAAACCTTGACGGGAGGTTCCCCGGAATTCGAAGTGATCGAAGAACCGCGTCGAACGTAGCGAGCCGCACGTGATCTCGGCAACCGAATAAACAAGCAGGGGGGCGACCATCCCGATGGAGCGGTTTTAGCGTTTGTTTAGCGCTTCGACGGACGGCTCCGGTAAAATGTGCGCAATTTCGGCACGACGGGCGATCCCCCAACCCGCGCCGGCTGACGACCCTGCCGCATCGCCACCTGCGGATCCCGGATCGGCAGGGTCCCGTCGGCACCATGGGCGGCCGGACGGCGGCCACCTCCCGCACGCCTGTCAGGGGGAAGGGCTTGGCCGGTCGCCCGACGACCGACTACGGGAGCCGCTGCACGGGAACGTGGTCGGTGGTCTGGCCGATCAGACCGTGCGCGGTGACGGGGTCGAGCGCGCGGCCGTGTGAGAAGTGGGTCTCGAACTCGTCGCCCAGCGCCACGCGCAGGCAGCCCTCGATCCGCTCCAGGTCGCCGCGCTCGGCCGGGGGCAGTGGCGCGCCCGCGCCCTCGCGCCCGGAGGCGGCCGCGCCGAGCAGGGTGGCCGCCTCCGCGTGCCGCCCGGCCACCGACAGCGCGCCCGCCAACCCTTCCAGCGCCAGCGCGACCGACCGCGGGTCGCCGGTGGCCTTCGCCGCCGTGTACCCCTCCTGGTGCAGCGCCAGCGCGGTCGCCGCGTCGCCGCGCTGCTCGGCCACGAACCCCAGCTCGGCCAGGATCAACGCCTCGCCCACGTCGCCGTCGAGCTGGCGGCACCACCCGAGCCACCGCCGCAGGTGCGCCTCCGCCGCGTCCAGCCGCCCCTCACGACGCGCGCCCAGGCCCAGCCCCACCTCCGCGAACTGCTCGCCGAAGGTGAAGCTCTGCTCGGCGGCCAGCCGCATGGCCCGCTCGTGCAGCTCGCGCGCCTGCCCGTAGTCGCCCTTGAGCAGGGCGATCCGGGCCAGGCCCGACAGCTTGGTCGACACCTCCGACCACAACCCCAGGGTCTCGGCGATGCGCAGGCCCTCGCGGTGCACGCGCAGCGCGTCGTCGTAGTCGCCGCGCACCTCGGCCAGCGACGCCAGCGCGTCACCGGCCTGGAGCTGGCCCCAGCCGTCGCCGACGTCGCGGAACAGCGCCGCGCTCTCCTCGCCGTACTGCTGGGTCGTGCGCAGGTCGCCCCGCAGCACGGCCTGCGTCGCCAGCGCGGCCAGCGCCGCCGCCGTGCCCCACCGGTCACCCAGCGCGCGGAACTCGCTCAACGCCCGGTCGATGCGCTTCTCGCTGCTGTCCTGGTCGCCGAACCCGATGCGGGCGTAGCCCAGGAACCACCGCGCGGTGGCCCGGCCCAGCGGGTCGGCGATCTCGTCGGCCAGCGCGTCGTAGTGCTCCAGCGGGTAGGTCGACTCGCCGACGCGCAGGCTGAACCCCGCCTGCCAGGCCAGCGCCTTCGCGCGCTCCGACGGGTCCGCGTGGCCCTCGACGGCGAGCGCCGAGGCGAACGCGCGGGTCGCCTCGCCGAGCCTGCCGCGCAGGAACCAGTACCAGGCCAGCGCGTTGACCGCGCGCAGCGCCAGGTCGGCCCGGCCCTGGTGGGCGGCGGTGTCGAGGGCCACCCGGAAGTTCGCCGCCTCGGCGTCGGCCAGTTCGAGCCAGCGCCGCTGGTCCGGGCCCCGCAGGTGCGCCATCACCCGCACCGCGAAGTCGGCGTGGTAGGCGGCGTGCCGGGCCCGCACCCGGTCGGCCTCCCCCGCCTCGCGCAGCCGTTCGGCGCAGTAGGCGGCGACCGACTCGGGTAACCGGTAACGCCGCGAGCCCGCCACGTCCGACGCGCTCACCAGGCTCCGGTCCACCAGCCGCGCGACCAGGTCCAGCACCTCGTGCTGCTCGATGCCCTCCCCGGCGCACACCTCTTCCGCCGCGTTGAGCGGGCAGCCGCCGCTGAACGCCGCCAGCCGCCGCAGCACCACGCGTTCCCGGTCCGACAGCAGGTCCCAGCTCCAGTCGATGGCCGCGCGCAACGTCTGCTGCCGGGCGGGCGCGCCGCGCCGGCCCACGGTCAACAGGGCGAACCGGTTCTCCAGCCGGGCCGCGACCTCGTGCACGCCCAGCGCGCGCACCCGCGTCGCGGCCAGTTCCAGCGCGAACGGGATGCCGTCCAGCCGGCGGCAGATCGCGTGCACGGCCTCCACGGTGGACCCGTCCAGCACGAAGTCCGGCGCCGCCGCGGTCGCGCGCGCCACGAACAGCTCCACCGCGGTGGACACGCCGTCGGCGTCGGGCAGGGTCAGCGGCGGCACCGTCCACAACCGCTCGCCCGCGATGCCCAGCGGCTCCTGGCTGGTGGCCAGCACCCGCACGCCCGGCGCGGCCATCAGCAGCATCTCGGCCACGTCCGCGACCCGCTCGACCACGTGCTCGCAGTTGTCCAGCACCAGCAGCAACTGCTTGGTGCGCAACGCCTCCGCCAGGCGGGTGGCCAGCGCCACGGGCGGTCCCGCGCCGGTCACCTCGTCCCGCACGCCGAGCACCGTGGCGACGACCTCGACCACGCCGTCCGGCGACTCCAGGGTGGCCAGCTCGACCAGCCACACGCCGTCCGGGTAGGCGTCGGCGACCTCCGCCGCGGCGGCGATGGCCAGCCGGGTCTTGCCGACGCCGCCGATGCCGTTGAGCGTCACCAGCCGGCTCGCGTCCAGCAGCGCGCGCACCTGCCCGATCGCGGCCTGCCGGCCGATCAGCGGCGTCACCGGCGCGGGCAGGTTGCTCAGCGGCCGGGCCGCCGTGGTGATCGGCGACGGCATGGGCGTGAGCTGGAGGTCCCGTTCGAGGATCGCCTGGCGCAGCGCGACCAGCTCGGCGCTCGGCTCCAGCCCCAGCTCCTCGGCCAGCGTGGCGCGCAGGGCGTCGAAGCTCGCCAGGGCCTCGCTCTGCCGTCCCGCGGCGTAGAGGGCGCGCATGTGCGCGGCGCGCAGCCGTTCCCGCAGCGGGTGGCGCGCCAGCAGGTCGCCCAGCTCGCCCGCCAGCAGGCCGTGCTCGCCGAGGCCGAGCATGACCTCGGCCCGGTCCTCCAGCGCGGTGAGCCGCAGCTCCTCCAGCCGGGCCAGCACCGGCTGCGCGAACCCGGCGTCGGCGAAGTCCGCCAGCGCCGGACCGCGCCACTGCGCCAGCGCGTCGCCCAGCAGGGCGGCCCTGGCCCGCAGGTCGGGGACCTCGTGCGAGGCGGACAGCAGCGCGGCGAACCGGCGGGCGTCCACCGCGTCGGGCGGCACGTCCAGCAGGTAGCCCGGCGACCGGGACACCACCAGGTCGCCCGCGCCCCGCTCGGCGTCCTCCAAGGCTTTGCGCAGCTGCCACACCTTGGTGTGCAGCGCGCCCGCCAGGTTGTTGGGCGGCGAGTCGCCCCACAGCGCGTCCGCCAGGCGGTCCACCGAGACCGCCTCGCCGTCGTGCGCCAGCAAACAGGCCAGGAGGGTGCGCGCCTTCACGCCCGGTACGGGGACGACGCGGTCGTCCTCCGTCCAGACGGTCAGGGGCCCCAGGATGCCGAAACGCACAAAACACACCATAACGGGAGTCGACCGCCGCCACGTGTGACGGAGAGCGTACTCACGAACACTCAGCGAGAGACCCGAGAGGTCGCCGAGAGGCGATCGGGAGGGCTCCCGGAGAGGGTGGGGGCCGTCACGATGAGGAGGGCGGAGGATGACGGCGGGCGACCGTTCGCCTGTGACGGTGATCGGCCTGGGTCCGATGGGGACGGCGCTCACCCGGGCGTTCGTGGACGCGGGTCACCCGACGACGGTCTGGCACCGGCTCCCGGGACGCCCCGACGAACCGGCGACCAACGGCGCGAACCGCGCCGCGACGCTGGTCGAGGCCGTGTCGGCGAGTCCGCTCGTGGTCGTCCGCGTGGTCGACCACCGCGCCATGCGGGAGATCGTGAACTCGCTGGGGGACGCACCGGCGGGCCGCGTGGTCGTGAACCTCACCGCGGGCACCGCGGAGGAGGCCCGCGACACCGCCGCCTGGGCGGCCTCCCGGGGCGTCGGCTACCTCGACGGCGCGATCCTCACGACCGCCGAGGAGGTGGGTGCGGACACCGCCCTGACCTTCTACGGGGGTCCGAAGGCGCTCTACCAGGAGCACGAGCCGACGCTGGCCGCGCTGGGCGGCACCGGCACGTACCTGGGCGACGACGTGGGGCTGCCCGCGCTGTACGAGGTGGCGTTGCTGGGCGTGATGTGGAGCGCGTGGGCCGGACTGCTGCACGGGCTCGCGCTGGTGTCGGCCGACGGCGTCCCCGCCGCCGACTTCCTCCCCCACGCCGAGCGGTGGCTGCGCCGGGTCGTCGGTCCGTCCGTGCCGGAGCTGTCCGCCGGGGTGGACCGGGGCGAGTACCCGGGCACGACGCTCGGCCACCAGGCGGTGGTGATCGAGCGCCTGCTCGCCGCGAGCCGGGCGGGCGGGGTGGACGACGCCCTGCCGGGCTTCCTGCTGGCACGGGTGGAGCAGGCGATCCGTCGGGGGCACGCGGGCGACGGGTTCGCCGGCCTGATCGAGGTGCTGCGCGACCCGCGTCCCGACTGAGGACTTTCACGCTCGAGCTGGGGAAGGTGAAGGAACATGGAACGCACCGAACGGGCCGGTGCCAAGGAGTGGTTGGGCCTCGCCGTGCTGGCGCTGCCGACCCTGCTGCTGTCCGTCGACGCCACGGTGCTCTACCTCGCGTTGCCGCACCTGGGCGCGGACCTGCGGCCCAGCGGCACGGAGACGCTCTGGATCATCGACGTCTACGGCTTCATGATCGCGGGCTTCCTGATCACGATGGGCACGCTGGGCGACCGCATCGGCCGCCGCAAGCTGCTCATGATCGGCGCGCTCGCGTTCGGCGCGGCGTCGGTGGCCGCCGCGTACTCGACCGACCCGGCGATGCTGATCGGCGCGCGGGCCCTGCTGGGCATCGCCGGCGCGACGCTGATGCCGTCGACGTTGGCGCTGATCACGAACATGTTCCACGACGCGGGCCAGCGCGGCGTGGCCATCGGCGTGTGGGCCGCGTGCTTCTCGGCCGGCGTGGCGGCGGGTCCGCTGATCGGCGGCGCGCTGCTGGAGCTGTTCTGGTGGGGCTCGGTGTTCCTGCTCGCCGTGCCGGTGATGGTGCTGCTGCTGGTCAGCGCGCCGATCCTGCTGCCGGAGTCGCGCGACCCCGAGCCGGGCCGGCTGGACCTGCCCAGCGTGCTGCTGTCGCTGGCGGCGATCCTGCCGGTGATCTACGGGCTCAAGGTCGTCGCCGCGGACGGCATCGGCCTGGGCGCGATCGCGGCGGTCGTCGTGGGCCTGGTGTTCGCGGTGGTGTTCGTGCGGCGGCAGCGCGCGCTGCCGGACCCGTTGCTGGACGTGCGGCTGTTCGCGCGGCCCGCGTTCATGGGCGCGTTGCTGGCCCTGCTGGTCGGGCTCGCGGTCGTCGGCGTCGTCTACATGTTCGTGACGCAGTACCTGCAGATGGTCGCGGGTCACTCGCCGCTGGGCGCCGGCCTCTGGCTGCTGCCGTCCGCGGTGGCGATGATCGCGTCGTCGATGGCCGCCCCGGCCCTGGCCCGCCGGGTCGCGCCCGGCCGGCTGGTCGCGGCGGCGCTGGCCGTGTCCGCGGTGGGCTACCTGCTGCTGGTGTTCGTGGACGGTCCGGGCGGGCTCGCGCTGGTGGTGTCCGGCCTGGTCGTCGTCTACCTGGGCATCGGCCCGATGATGGCGCTGGGCACCGAGCTGGTGGTGGGCGCGGCCCCCGCCGAGCGGGCCGGGTCCGCGGCGGCCATGTCGGAGACCAGCATGGAGTTCGGCCTGGCGCTGGGTGTCGCGGTGCTGGGCAGCGTGGGCACGGCGGTGTACCGGTCCGAGCTGCCCGAGGGGCTGCCGTCCGACGCCGTGGAGTCGCTCGCCGGCGCGTTGGCCGCGGGTGGCGCGGACGTGGTCGAAGCGGCCCGGTCGGCGTTCACCTCGGCGTTGAACGTGGTCGGCCTGGTGGGCGCGGTGGCGACGATCGTCGTCGCCGTGGTCACGGCGGTGCTGGTGCGCGGCTCGGCGGAGGCCGGGCAGGAGACCGTGGCGGAGACGAGCAACGCCTGACGGGCTTGCGCCCGACGACGTCGCGGAGGCGTGGGCCGGAGCGGGCACACCCGCTCCGGCCGGTCCGACAACAGCTGGGGGAACAACGATGGAGTTCCGATTACTGGGTCCGCTGGAAGTGCTGCACGACGGGCGACCGATCTCGCTCGGCGGCATCAAGCAGCGCGCCACGCTCGGTTTCCTGTTGCTCAAGGCGAACCAGGTGGTGCCGACCAGCCAGTTGCTGTGCGCGTTGTGGCCGGGTGAGGACCCGCCCGCCTCGGCGCGGAAGATGCTGCAGAACGCGGTGTGGAGCCTGCGCGCCGCGCTCTCGGCCACCGAGGGCGCGGGCGCGCCCCGGCTGTCCACCCAGGCTCCCGGGTACGTGTTGCAGGTGGACCCGGCGCGGGTGGACCTCTTCCGGTTCCACGAGCTGGCCGAGCGGGGCCGTGCCGAGCGCGGGCGGCCCGAGGTCGCGGCGCGGGTGCTGCGCGAGGCGCTGGGCACGTGGCGCGGCGCGGCCCTGGCGGACCTGGTGGAGAGCGGCATCTGCTGGCCGGAGCTGACCGTGGTGGAGAACGCCCGGCTCGACGCGATGGAGGACTACTTCGACGCGGAACTCGCCTGCGGCAGGCACCAGTCGGTGCTGGGCGAGCTGGAGGCGATGGTCGAGGCGGAACGGCTGCGGGAGCGGTCGTGCGGCCAGCTGATGCTGGCGCTGTACCGGTGCGGGCGGCACGCGGACGCCCTCGCCGTCTACAGCAGGCTGCGCACGTCCCTGGTCGAGGACCTCGGTCTGGAGCCCGGTCCGGCGCTGCAGAAGCTCCAGCACGCCATCCTCACCCACGACCCGGCGCTGGCGCTGCCGGCCGCCCCGGAGCAGGCCGTGGTCCGGCGGCTGCGGCCGGTGGAGCCGATCCCCGCGCCGCGGTCCTCGCCGGGGCCGCAGCGGCGGCGGCTGACCGTCGCCCTGGTGCGGGTCCGCCCGCGCCACGGGGTCGCCGACGCCGACCCGGCCGTGGTCGACCACGCGCTGGCCGAGGCGACCAGGATGGTGCGGCGCGGCATCGAGGAGCTGGGCGGCACGGTGGCGACGTCGATCGGCTCGGCGTCGCTGGCGGTGTTCGGCGGTCCCTACGCCCAGGGCGACGACGAGGCGCGGGCCGTGCGGGCGGCGTTGGCGCTGCGCGACTGCTTCGCCGACGGGATGCGCCGCGACCTCGCCGTGCACATCGCGGTGGCGACCGGCGAGGCGCTGGTGCTGACCGAGCCCGGCGTGCCGCCGACCGTCAACGGCGCGCTGGTCGACCGCTGCTACCAGGTGCTGTCGTCGGTGCCCGAGGGCGCGGTGTGGACCTGCCCGAAGACGCTGGACCTGACCGGTGCGGCGTTCGAGGCGGTCGAGACCGGGAGCGGCGAGTGGGAGGTCACCGGGTGCCGCGGCCGGGCCGACGAGGACGACAGCGAGCTGGCCGTCGTGCGCGGGCTGCTGGACCGGGCGCTGCGCCGCGACACGCCTCACCTGGTGACCGTGCTGGGTGAGCCGGACGCGTTCCTGGACCGGTTCGCCGGGTCCGTGGACGGGCCGCGGGTGCTGGACGAGCGGGTCGTCGAGGGCGAACCGCTCGGCGCGGTGAGGCAGGTGCTGGCCGGGTACTGCGACGTGCGGCCGGACGACGGTCCCGACACCGCGCGGGCCAAGCTGGCGTCGGCGCTGTGCGCGGCGGGCCGGGCGGAGGCCGACGCGCTGGCGACCCGGCTGCTGCCCCTGTTCGACACCGCGTCGCCGGGCGAGGGCGTGCTGACCGCGTGGCGGCGGTTCCTGGAGCTGGCGGCCCGCGACCACCCGCTCGTGGTGGTGCTGCGGGACGTGCACCTGGCCGGGGAGGAGGTGCTCGACGCGGTGGAACGCCTCGCCGACTCCGACCACCCCGTGCCGCTGCTCGTGGTCGTGTCCGCGCGGCAGGCGCTGCTGGAGCGCCGGCCGAGCTGGGGCGGCGGCAAACCGCACGCGGCGTCCATCACCCTGGACCCGCCGCGGGACGGCACGGTCGACCGACTGCGCCGGGTGATGCTGTCCACAGTGGACCGGTTATCGACCGGCCCCGACGCGAACGCCGACACCGACGCCGACACCGACGCCGACCCGTGGCCGAAGCGGGAGCCGGAGGGCACGCCGCTGGCGTTCCGCCGCCCCGAACGGCGGGCGGTCCACGTGATGGCACTGGCCGGGGTGGGGGTGTCGGCGGGCGCGAACGGCGCCTGACGCACCACCGGGGACCGACGCGCCGCCGCCCGCGCGCCGGTCCTCCCCCGGCCACCGGGCCGATCCGGACGCCCATCGCCGATCGGCCACCGGCCCCCGTCCACGCGGACCTCCGACCGGTTGCGGCCGCCACCGTCGGCCGACGATCAAGGCGCGGCCGCGCTACCACCGCCCGAACCGTCGTCGCATCCCCCGACCGTGGCGACCACCGCCGCCCACGACCACCTTCGGTCAGCAGAGCCCACCCGGTCGGATGACCGATTCACCGGCACGACTGGCGTTCGCCCCGGCCGGCACGCGATGTCGTCCCGACGCCGGCACGCTCGCCCCTGCGCCTCGAAGCGGGCGGGAAACGGAGGTGGGCGGATGCGGTCGAGGGTGCAGAGGCATCTCGCGTCGATCGTGCCGGATTTGTTCGAGGACCGGTCGCCGGCCGTGGCGTTCCTGGCGTCGGCCGGGTCGATCGAGCCCGGCGAGGAGCGCCCGGTGCTGCCACCGGAGTTCAACTGGCGCGACTACACGGTGATGCTGCTGCACGTCGCGGCCGAGATCGAGCACTCGCTGATGGTGCAGTACCTGTTCGCCGCCTACTCGATGGGCGGTCCGCAGGTGCCCCGGGAGCTGCGCGACGACGTGCGGGAGTGGCAGGAGGTCGTCCTCGGCGTCGCGAAGGAGGAGATGGGCCACCTCGTGACCGTGCAGAACCTGCTCACGGCCCTGGGCGGCCCGATCAACCTCGACCGCGAGGACTACCCGTGGGGCTCGGACTTCTACCCGTTCCCGTTCACCCTGCGCCCCTTCAGCCTCGACTCGCTCGCCACCTACGTGGTCGCGGAGAGCCCCGGGAGCTGGTCCGGGCCCGAGGCCGACGAGATCAAGAAGAGGGCCGCCGAGACCGCGAGCCAGTACGTCAACCGGGTCGGGCAGCTGTACGAACGGATCGACCGCATCCTGGAGAACCGGGACTTCCTGCCGGACGAGGCATTCCACGCCGACACGCTGCCCTACCAGGCGTCCTGGGACGAGTGGGGCCGCGGCTACACCCGCGGGCAGCGGGGACGGGAGGCGGGGAACCTGCCGAACGTGAAGTCGCCCGAGCTGCTGGTGTTCGGCGTGTTCTCCCGCGACTCGGCGCGCAAGGCGCTGCGCGAGATCGGCGAGCAGGGCGAGGCCCTCGGCAACCAGGGGACGACCGGGGACCAGGGAGCTGCGGAGGAGACCTCCCACTTCAACCGGTTCCTCGGCATCTACCGGGCGTTGAAGGCGCTGTCACCGCAGCAGCAGGCGCTGGTGGCCCGCCCCGTCGCCGAGAACCCGGTGACGGTCAAGCGGCTCAACGAGTCGGAGATCGTGGGCTACGCCGCCGCCGAGGTGACGACCAGCCCGATCACCGACCCCGTCACCGCGTTGTGGGGCCACCTGTTCAACCTGCGCTACCGGATGCTGCTGGCCGACATCTCCCACGCGTTCCTGCTCGCCGGTCCCGTGGACAACGGCGGCGTGCTCACCGGGCGCGGCGCGCTCGTGCACCGGGCGTTCGCCGAGATGTACAACCTGCGCGCCCTGGCCGGACGGCTGGTGGAGCGCCCGCTGGAGGCGAAAGCGCCCGACGGGCTGCGGGCCGGGCCGCCGTTCGAGATGCCCTACAGCCTCGAACTGCCCCACCACGACCACGACCGCTGGCTCCTGCAACGCGACCTCGTGCAGGCTTCCCGGCTGCTCACCGCGCAGTTGGCGGACACCGACCCCGACGGCCCGGCCGACCCGTACCTGGTGGCGCTGCGGGAAGCCGACCAGCGGGCGCTGGACCAGATCGGGCACGTCCTCGAGCGCAAGGGGTGCACGTCATGACGATCCGGGAACTGCGCATCCTGCCACCCCTGGCCATCGGTCGCCTCGGCGCGGCCGCCGAGCCGATGGACAACTACACCGCCGAGGTCGACGAGCTGCGACCGCTCGCGCCGCGTCACCTTCGCCCCGCGCCGACGTTCCGGGTCGACCCCGACTCCGGCGCGATCACCAGTGCCGACCCGCCCGCCGAACTGCGGTTCACCGACGGTCAGGGCAAGGTCAGGCCGGTCGCGCCGTTCCTGGAGGTCTGGGCGCTCACCGACGACGGCCTCGTGCCGCTCACCCTCGACCTGTTGCGCGACAACGGCCTCACGCCCGAGGACGTGCGCTGGCAGGTCCGGGTCGGCAACCACAAGATCCAGCGCCGCACCCACGACGGCGACGACCTGATCGACGCCGACACCGGGTGGTTCGGCGACCACGCGGTGCACGAGCTGAAGGGTGAGTGCCCGAACTTCCTGGAGCACAAGCACCTGCCGCTGGGTCACGTGCGGTACATCCGGCCGACCGCCGACTTCCCCGGCATCCGGCTGCGCTTCACCCCCGCCGGGGGCCACGTCTACGGCTCCGCCGACGCCACCTACATCCTCGACCCGGACCCGAACGTCGTGGATTTCCTCTACGACGCCACGAAGGGCACGTGGCGCGGCTACGCCGACCAGCCGGACGACCCCCTGGTGACGATCCCGGGCAGCATCTACGCGGGTGACGACGGCCCCGACGGCACGTGGGTCAGCCGCGGCTACCTGGACGACGAGTGCGACGGCTTGGTCCACGTCAAGCTCACCGTGGCGGGGAACGAACTGACCGCGTTCGGCCGCATCGGCGCCGGCCCGCCCGCCTACGCGCCGGACGTCGTCCCGATCCGGACCGTCGCGGACGAGCTGGACCAGGCGTTGCTCGGCCCGAAGGCGACCGACGACGACACGGTCGCGCTCGCCCGCGCCGTGACCGAGGAGATCCTGCGCCGGGCGACCGAGACCGTGCGGCTGATGAACACCGAGGTGATGAACGGCAACACCGTGGACGGGCGCGTCGACGCGGCCAGCACGATGGTGCGGCAGGACTCGGCCGACACCGGCCGGCTCTACGAGCCGATCATGGCGCCGTCCCTGGTGGACGCCTCCGCCGTGCTCGCGCTGCACCAGCACGTGCTCGCCGCGCTGCGCAGCGGCACCGCGCCGTGGTTCGCCGACGTGCTGCGCGACCACGACGAGGTGGGCGACCTCACCGCCAAGGGTCGGCGCAAGATGCCCGCGCTGATGCGCGGCGCGGACGGCCGGTCGCTGGCGCTGACCCGCCGCCAGGTCGACCTCGCGCGCAAAGCCGCCCGGCAGGACATCTTCGACGGCGGCGACGAGCCCGGAGGGACGCGATGAGCGACGACAACCGGATCGACCCGATGAACCTCACCGCGCAGCTCCACTACCGGGCCGCGGGCAACCCGCCGAGCACGCTGCCGGAGTCGGCGATCTCCAACGCGTTCCCCGGTCTGGAGTTCGACTTCCGCAACATCTGGCGACGCCTGCTGGTCGGCATCGAACTGCACGAGGCGGACAACTACGTCGTCGACGCCGACCAGGAGCACAAGGACCTCGTCGGCTGCCGCCTGCTCGCCGTCGGCGGGCACGACGTCATCGGCTACCTGGAAGGCCCCACCCGCCCCGGCGGCGCCCCGGGGCGGCTCGTCTCGGTGGGCAACCCCGACGGCGTGACCATGCTGGAGTGGTCCAACTCCCTGGCCGACGCGCTGGCCGAGCACGCCGGCGGAACCGTCGAGTGCACGTTCACCGCCCAGCCGTCGCCGAGGCCCGTCGGCAAGACCGGGGACGTGCAGGTGCGGGAGCTGGGGGTGAGGTCGCTGTTCCCGCGCAGCGAGGCGGTTCCGGGCGGTCGGCTCCCGGTGATCGCCGAGGAGCTGGCCGGCCCCGGCGACCTGACCCGCGGCCTGTGCTCGCCCTGGCAGAACGACTACCGGGAGTGCGCCTGCTACTACTGGGCCGCCAGCAGGCCGGACTACGTCAACGTCGAGGACACCGCCGCGGGCACGAGCACCGGCAACCACTGGTTCGCCGTCGACCGCGAACCGCGCGAGTACGTGCTGGACGACCGCGAGGACTCGCGGCTGGTCAGCTACGACGACCTGTTCCAGGACTGGCAGGGCAAGCTGCGGTTCATCGTGGACGGCAAGGACGCGCCGGAGCACGACGCCCGCGAATCGGACGCCGGATGACCGCGCCGCGCCTGTTCGAGGCGTCCGCCCCGGTCCACCCCGATGTCCACCTGCTGCGCACCGAGGTCGGACCGCGCGTGCTGCTCGCCGACGGCAGCCGCCTGTTCGGCGTCGGCGAGGCCCTGCACGACCGGATCGACGCCGCGCGCCGCGACCCGGACCCGCGGGCGCTCGACGCGGTGCTCGCCGACCTGGGCCTGGACGCGCCGCGGCAGATCGACGACGTCGCGCCCGAGCCGCCGCCGGTGCGGGCGTTGTCGCTGGCCGTCGCGCAGAAGTGCAACCTGGGCTGCACCTACTGCTACGCCCAGCAGGGCGATTTCGGCGGGCCGGCCAAGAACATGCCCGAGGCGACGGCGTTCGCCGCCGTGGACACGTTGTTCCGCGACGCCGCCCCCGGCGAGCGGGTCAACCTCGCGTTCCTCGGCGGCGAGCCGATGATCAACCGGCCGGTCGTGCGCGCGGCCACCGAGCACGCCGTCGCGGTGTCGGAGCGCACCGGCGTGCCGGTCACGTTCTCCATCACCACCAACGGCACCCTGCTCACGCCCGAGGACGGCGACTTCTTCGAGGCGCACGGCTTCGCCGTGACGGTGAGCCTGGACGGCGTCGGCGCGCGGCACGACCTGCTGCGGCCGCACCGCGACGGCCGGGGCAGCTACCGGCGCGTCATGGACCGGGTCGCGCCCCTGTTGGCCGCGCAGCGCCGGATGCAGGTCTCGGCCCGCGTCACCGTCACGCCGCTCAACCTGGACCTCAAGGCGACCCTGGACGAGTTCGTCGCGGCCGGGTTCCACGGCGTCGGCTTTTCCCCCATGCTCAGCTCGCCCACCGGGCACGGCGAGATGGCGCTGCCCGACCTGGAGCTGATGCTGGAGGAGATGACCGCGTGCGGCGAGGAGTTCGTCCGCCGGGTCGTCGCCGGGCAGCGCTACCCGTTCACCAACATGGTCAGCGCGCTGCGCGAGATCCACCGCGGCACGCACCGGCCGTACCCGTGCGGCGCGGGCGCGGGCTACCTGGGCGTGTCCGCCGACGGCGACCTGGCGGCGTGCCACCGGTTCGTCGGCGACGAGGACGGCGCGATGGGCGACCTGGCGGGCGGCGTGGACGACGCGCGGCGCGCCCGGTGGCTGACCGAGCGGCACGTGCACCGGCAGGAGCCGTGCCGGGGCTGCTGGGCCCGCTACCTGTGCGGCGGCGGGTGCCACCACGAGGTCATCCGGCGCGGCAGACCCGCGTGCCAGTACATCCGGGGCTGGCTGCACCACTGCCTGACCGCCTACAGCCGCCTGCTCGCGGAGCGCCCGGACTACTTCGCCGGATGACCGCCTGGGACGTCTGCGTGCTCGGCGGCGGGCCGGCCGGGTCGGTGTGCGCGTTGCGCCTGGCCCGGCTCGGCCACCGCGTCGTGCTCGTGGAACGGCGGCCGTTCCCGCGACCGCACGTGGGCGAGGCGCTGTCACCGGGCGTGCCGGCCCTGCTGGACGTGCTGGGCCTGCGGCACGCGCTGGACGGGTCGGTGCCGTCGGGCGGCGCGCTGGTGCGGTGGGAGGACGACACGACCCGGCAGGTGGAGCCCGACCCCCGCGCCGTCACGGTCGACCGCGGCAGGTTCGACCACGTGCTGCTGGCCGCCGCGCGGGCCGAGGGGGTCGCGGTCCGACAGCCCGCGCGAGCCGGGCGGCCCCGGCGCGGACCGGACGGGTGGGAGGTCCCGCTGCGCCACGACGTGCTGCGGGCGCGGTTCCTGGTGGACGCGAGCGGGCGGCACCGCGCCACCGGCGGCACGACCACCGCCACCGGCGCGCGGACGCTGGCCCTGCACGCCGTGTGGCCCGGAACCGGCCCGACCCGGATCGGCGCCGGACCGCGCACGTGGTGCTGGGGCGCGCCGCTGCCCGACGGCGCGTTCCGCGCGATGGCGTTCGTCGACCCGGACCTGCTGCGCCACTACGCCTACGACGTGCGGCGGCTCTACCACCACCTGCTCGACACCACGGGCCTGTTCGCGGACCGGCCCGCGTCGCTCGACGTCGCGGTGTGCGACGCCACCAGCTACCGCGACGACGACCCCGTGACCGAGGACCGCGTCAAGGTGGGTGAAGCGGCGTACACGCTGGACCCGCTGACGTCGTCGGGGGTGGACAGCGCCGTGCAGAGCGCCATGGCCGCCGCGGTCACCGCGAACACCGTGCTCTCCGGCGGCGACCGCGCCGCCGCGCTCGCGTTCTACCGCGACCGCCGCGACCGCGCCGCGGCCCGGCACGCCGCCTGGACCGCCGCCCACTACCACCGCCACGAAACCCACCGCGACCAGCCGTTCTGGCGTCGTCGTGCGGTGCCGCCGCCGGCGCGCGCCCGGCCCGCGCCCACCCCGCTGACGCCGGACTGCCTGCACCGCCCGGTGCGCCTGGTCGCCGACGCCGCCGTGGTGCCGACCCCGTGCCCGGTCGGGGACGTCGTCACCCTGCGCCGCGCCCTCACCCACCCGGCGCTGCCGGGCCCGGTGGCGCACGTCGGCGACACCGAACTCGCGCCGCTGCTGGACTGCCTGGCGCACGCGCCGTCCCTCGCCGACCTGCTCCGCACGTGGTCGGCCCGCCTGCCCGCGGGTCAGGCCGAGGCCACGGCGAAGTGGCTGTTCGGCGCGGGTCTGCTCGTCGTCGGGGGGTGAGCGCCGGCCGCCGTGCGTCGGCGGCCGGCGGCCCGCCTCAGCTCCGCCCCGCCCGGCGCCTGCGGGTCAGGAACGCCAGGGCCACACCCATGCCCAGCACCAGCACGCCGAGCCCCACCAGCCACGGCAGGCCGGAGGACAGGCCGGTCTCGGCCAGCGAACCGGAATCCTTGCCGGCGGAGGTCGTCGTCGGGGCCGCGGTGGTCGTCGTCGGCGGCTCGGTCGTCGTCGTGGTCGGCTCCGGCTGCGGGATGTGCACGCCGGCGTCGATCGTGTGGTCGACCTCGCCCGGGTTGGCGGGCGCGATCACCGGCGCGACGCCGTCGCACAACCGCCCGGTGGTGGGCGGGACCACGTTGGAGTCGTGCACCCGGTCGTCGCCGACCACCGGGAGCGTGAACACCAGGTCGGTGGCGGGCGGTTGGCCCGGCACGGTGGCGGTGTCCGCGGTGCACACGTCGAACCGCACCGTGTACTCCGCGCCGGGTGTCAGCTCGTAGGCCGCGCCGACGCCGCCGAAGTAGTACTCGCCGGCTGCGTCGGTCTTCGTCGTGGCCACCTGCTCGCCGGTCGCGTCCAGCAGGGTGATCGTCGCGCCGGGCAGCCGCACGTCGGCCGGGTCCTGCACGCCGTTGCGGTCGCCGTCGAACCACACCAGGTTGCCGATCTGGATCGGCGCGTTCGCCGCCTGGTAGGCGATGGCCCCGAGGCCGCCCGCCTTGCCGAACCCGTTGGGCGGGCGGCGGCCGGTGAACTCGTAGGCGTTGGCGGCGGGGTTGTTGCCGGGCCCCTGGCCGGTCGTGACGTGGTAGTACCCGGTCCCGCCGGTGGCGACGTTGACGGTCGGGTCCATCTGGGTGCTGACGACCCAGTCGAGCTGCGGGATGTAGGCGACCGCGCCCTGCGCGCTCTCCTGGTGCGGGCCGCGCGCCGCCGGGCCCGCCGGGGAGAAGTAGTCGCCCGGGAAGAACTCGACCACGCCGGGGCGCTGCTGGCCGTCGTCGGCGGTGGCCGCGTGGTCGGGGCAGTCCCCGCTGCCTTCCCACGAGTACCCGCCGTCGGGGTTGGCGCAGGCCATGGTGATGTCGCCGCCGGAAAAGCCGCGCTCGGTGCCGTTCACCCCCGGCCTGGGGTCGATCGCGTCCCAGCCCGTGGTGTCCATGAACCGGTCGCGGAACCCGAGGACCATCGACCCGTCCCGGGTGAACGCGAGGCTCGCCAGTTGCGGCTGCGGGTCGATCAGCGCGCCGCCGCCGTTGACGTCGTGGTCGTCCCAGGACGCCAGGTCGGCCTGCCACGGGTTCCAGTGGTTGGCCTGGGCGGCGCCCGACACGCCGGTGAGCACCTCGCCGCGCTCGAAGTCGAGCGGCTGGGTCAGCACCGGGGTGAAGCCCGTGCCGTCGTAGGCGTGGACGACCGCCTTGAGGTCCGACCTGTTCTGCGTGCTCTCGGCGCTGCACACACCGCCCACGTAGAGGGCGCCGTCGTGGGCGAGGACGGAGAACGGCCGCCAGTCGTCGGGCGCCGCGCAGCCGGGGTCGGGCACCGGCACCGTGGCCAGGGGCGCGCCCGCGGTCGCGCCGGTGGCGTCGAAGCTGACCAGGCTGCGGGTCAGCAGGTTCACCGCGTACAGCGTGGAGCCGTCCTCCGACAGGGCCAGGCCGCCGATGCTCTCCTTGCCCGCCACGTCGGTGAAGCCGCCGTCCTTGATGATGTTCGCGGTGTCGTGCGGCGTCACCGCCGCGCCCGGGACCTTGGCGAACAGCGTCGGCGCGCCGCCGCCGTCCACCGGCACGGTGTAGATCGCGTCACCGCCCTCGGGCCCGTAGAGGGTGTGCCGCCGGGCGAACGCCCCCTGGAACAGCCGCCGCCGGTCCTTGTCGTAGGCCAGGCCGAAGGTCGTGCCGACCTGCTCCTGCGTGGCCAGCGTGGTGGGGCACGCGACGTCCTCGGGGCACGTGCCGCGGGTCTCCACGCCGAACGCCACGAGCGCGCGGGTGTCGGTCCCGTTGCCGGCGTTCTGGATCGGCACGAAGTACCGGGAGTCCGGCAGGGCGTAGTGGACGGGGTTCCACACGGCGGTGATCACCGAGTCGTCCTTGCCGTCCGACACGTCCACGAAGGTGGTGAAGCTGTCGAAGTGGTTGTCCGCGGTGGAGGCGGGCGCGGCCCGGAGGTAGGCGCTGTAGGGCTCGGGGATCGTGACGTCGACGCGGTAGTGGCCGCCGGTCAGCACGGTGGACGGCGGCACGACGACCTTGCCCGTCGCGTCCGTGACCCCGGTGACCCGGTGGCCCTCGCGGTCGGAGACGGCGACGTCGATGCCCTCCTGCGGCACGTCCATCGTCGTGTTGATCACGCCGGTGCCGAAGAAGTCGCGCAGCACCTGGACGGTCAGCGTGCCGTCGGTGGGCGACGCGGCCGCCGTCCCCGCGGTCACCCCGGCGATGCCGCTGCCGACCAGCAGCAGGCCGGCCACCCCCACCCGCGCCAGTCGGGTCCTGCGCGCCCGGCCCATCGTCGTACCCCCGCGGAAGTCGTCGTGATCCGTCACAGACAACCAGAACGGCGCGGTGGCGAGAGCCGGGTCGCCGGGTGAATCAGGGGGTGAATCGGTGGCCCTGTTAGCGTCGGGCCACATGCGCAGCATGCGAACCGCAGGACGCCTCCCGCGGCGTCGGGTGGTGGTCGTCCTCGGTGTCGTGGCCGCCGCCGTGGTCGGGGTGACGGCGTTCCTGGTCGTGGGCGGTGCCGAGCCCGCCGGTCCGCGGGCGCTGACCTCGGACGAGGTGAACCGGCTGGCGATCGCGCGGTTCCGCAACCACGAGGCCGGCGGCCGAGCGGTGACGATCACCGTGCCGACCGCGGCCGGCGGGCTGGTCGTCACCGGGCACGTCGACTACCGGGCCGGGCTCGGCTACGGCGTGGTGCACGGCAGCGGGCGGGACGCGTCCGGCGACGGGTTGATCCAGTGGACCGCCACCGCCGTGTACGCGCACCCGATGGCGGACGCCCCGGCGCAGCCACCGGCCACCCCGCCCGACTCGGAGTGGCACCGCCGCGCGCTCCGCACGGCCGGCAGCACGCTGGACAGCGCGTTGCTCATCGCGCTCAACCTCGGCAGCGACCGGCCGGACAACGCCGAGCTGCTGCCGCAGAACGGGGCGGCCTGGGTGGGCCGCGACGAGGTGGGCGGCCGGGAGGTGGACGTGATGTCGGGGCCGAGCGCGCGGGCCCGGCCGGGCACCGCCGGGAACGTCCGCTACTGGATCGACCCGGACGGCGCCATGCACCGGGTGCAGGCCGACGTGGCCTCCGAACCCCGCCCGGTGGTCATCGACTTCGACGACCGCGCGTACGTCCCGGTGCGGCCCGCGCCCGGCGTCACCCCGACGCCGTAACCGCTCACGTCCCGGTGCGGCCCGCACCCGCCGCAACCCCTCACGGGGTGCGCACCAGCGCGCCGTCGGCCAGCAGCGACACCGCCGGCAGCGCGATCGTGGCGACGTCCGGCAACTCGGGGACCACGGGCACGGCGGTGGGTCCCGCGGTGGTGGCGTTCGGGAGCTGCGGCTGCGGCGCGGGCGCGGCCACCTCGGTGAACGGGATCCCGCGCGGCGGCTTCGGGCTCGTCCAGGTGCCGGACGGGGACCGGTCGGCGGCCGGGCAGGGCGCGGTCGTCGCCAGCGCTTCGGGCACGGTCGTCGCGAGTTCGTTGCCCCGCAGGCAGTTGCCCGTCCCGCGGGTGGCGGTGGGGAACGTCCAGCCCACGTCGACGGCATTGGCCGTGAAGGCGTTCTCCAGCACCTGGTTGCCGTCGGCCGGGATGTCGGACGTCGCGGTGATCACCAGCCCCGCGTTCACGTGGCCGTCGATCCGGTTGCGCACGACCCGGTTGTCGTTGCCGCCGTCGATGCCGACGCCGAGGCCCCACCCGCCGTCGGCCTGCTCCGGCGTGGCCTCCTGCTGGTTCGCCGCGATCAGGTTGCCGACGACGTGCGCCCCCTCCTGCGGCAGCAGCTTCTCCTGGTGGTCGGAGCTGATGGTGAGCCCGACCCGGTTGCCGACGAAGCGGTTGCCCACCACGTACAGGTCGCCGCCTGCGTTGGTGCCCTCGTACCCGACGGCGTTCAGCTCGGCGATGTTGTCCCGCACCACGATCCGGCAGGGCTTGCACTGCCCGACGTAGATCCCGGAGTCGGCGGAGCCGGAGGCGTAGGAGTGCTCGATGACGCCGTCCTGCGCGGAGAACGCGTAGATGCCGTACAGGCCGTTGCGGGTGGCGGTGACGTGGGAGACGAGGAACGACTTGAGGAAGGTGACAGGCTCGTCGCCGGTGTCGTAGCCGCCGTCGCCCGGCGTCCCGGCGGCCGCCCGCGCCGATCCCGTGACCAGGACGCCGTTGTGGGTGTTGTTCCGGACCGTCAGGTTCTCCACGGCCACGCCGGACGCGGTGACCACGATGCCGTTGGGCTGTCGCAGCCGCCCGTCGATGACGACCCCGTCGCGGGACTCGCCCCGCAGGGTGACCCGGTCGGTGCCGACCTTGACCGACTCGTGGTAGACGCCCGGCGCCACCAGCACGAGATCACCCGGTTGGGCCAACGACACCGCTGCGGAGATCGTCGGCGCGTCGGCGGGCACGCGGATTGTCACCCCCGAGCCCTCCGGTCGGCGGCCCTCCCCCGGTCCGTCGTCGCCAGCGCCGCAGCCGGGCAGGAGGAGCGCCACCGCGATCGCCGCAAGGCGGGAACGAAGCATGGGGCCAGTCTGGCACGAGGACCGGATTCGCCCGCGCCAGGCCGAATCTGGCACCCTCTCACCCCGTGCGCCGAGCCGAGGACCTCCCGTCACGCCGAGCTTTCCTCGGCGCGGGCGCCGGCGCGCTGGCCGCCGGCCTCACCGCGGCGTGCGAGCCCGGCCCGGCGCGGCACGAGGCCGGGGCCGCGCCCCCGCCCGTGACGCC
>NZ_JBHYXZ010000018.1:22457-29689 GCF_042752395.1 Actinosynnema sp. NPDC059335
GCGGGCCGGCGGGCGCCCCACACCCCCCGGGGGGCTCCCCCGCGCCGGGCCGGAAAGGAGCCCCCACCGCCGCCCGCCCGGGTGCCGCCGACGGGTCCGCACCAGGCGGGCATCGTGCTCCCCCGGGACGCGCAACCGCACCTGCTGGTCGTGGTGGCCGACGTCGCCGAGGGCGTGGCGGTCGGCCCGCTGCTGGCGGAGTTCGGCGACGTGATCCGGGCGCTCACCGCCGGGACCGACGCGCGGCTGCTCGGCCTGCCGCCCGGCGACCTCACCGTGACGGTCGGGGTCGGGCCCCGGTTGGTGGGCCTGGTCGACCCGGCCCTGCCCGGCGGCGCGGACCTGCCGGCGTTCGCCCACGAGCGGATCGCGCCGCGGGACCGGGGCGGCGACCTGCTCGTGCAGGTCTGCGCGGGCGACCCGGTCGTGGTGTCGCTCGCCGCGGCGGCGTTGCTGGGCCAGGCCGGCGACCGGGCGCGCGAGCGCTGGCGGCAGTCCGGGCGGCGCGGCGCGGCGGTCCCGGTGACCGGGGACCTCACCGCGCCGCGCAACGCGTTCGGCTTCGTGGACGGCGTCGTCGGCCCGCACACGGCCGACCAGCAGCGGCGCGACCTCTGGCTGGCCGGACCGACCCCGGTCGCCGGCGGCACGATCGCCGTCGTCCGGCGCATGGAGGTGGACCTGGTCCGGTTCGCCGCGTTGCCCGTGGCGGAGCAGGAAGCCGTCTTCGGCCGCCGCCGGGACGACGGCGCGCCGCTGTCCGGCGGCACCATCGCGTCCGACCCGGACCTGGGCGCGAAGACGCCGGACGGGCGCTACCTCATCCCGGCGGACGCCCACCTCCGCCGCGCGCACCCGGCCGCGGTCGGCGTGGGCCTGATGCTGCGCCGCTCCTACAGCATCGACCAGCCCTCCCCCGGTCTGCTCTTCGTCAGCTTCCAGAACGACCTGGCGACGTTCACCAGAACGCTGACGCGCATGGACCACGGCGACGCCCTCCTGTCGTTCACCACCACGACCGCCGGCGGCACTTTCCTGGTGCTGCCGGGCTTCGACGACGGACGCCCGCTGGGCTCGACCCTGTTCCGCTAGAGCACGCCCAGCTCGTAGGCCCGCATCAGCGCGCCTTCGCGGCTGGACGCGCTGAGCTTGCGGTAAGCGCTTTTCACCTGCGTCCGCACGGTGTTCACGGAGACCACGAGCTTGCGCGCGACCTCGGCGACGGTCAGGCCGGCCTCCAGTTCGGCCAGGACCACCTGCTCCCGGGCGGTCAGCTCCACCAGCTCGACGCGGTCGGGGAACACCGGCCGGGCGCGCGCCAGGCGGTGCGCCGCCTCGTCGGTCAGCGGCAGGTCGCCCAGCCGGATCACCTCGTCGCGGTCGGCCGGGGACAGCGAGGCGAGGGACAGCACTTCGTCGGGGGTGCGGACGCGGCGCAGCAGCGCCAGCGACCGGCGGGCTTCGTCCCGATCGCCCATGCGCCGCGCGGCGATCGCCTTGAGCAGCAGCACCTGCCGCACGTCCCGGCGCGAGTTGGTCTCGTGCCACGACGTGCGCGCGGCCATCGCGCGGACCGCCTCGTAGTCGCCGTTGAGCAGGCGCAGCCGGGCGGCCGGCACCGCGAGCCAGGTGTTCCCCGGGTCCGACTCCTTGATCAGCCGCAGCGCGCGGGTCGGCTCGCCGGTGGCGATCAGCAGGTCGACGTGCGCGCGGCGGATCACCCGGGAGGCGGTGCCCAGCCCGACGAGTCCGGGCGCGTGGCCGAGCGCGAGCGTGCCCAGGTGGGCCAACGCCGCCGCCGGGTCGCCGAGGTGCAGCCCGTGCGCGAACACCAGGGCCGCCACGAACGGCCACACCTCGAGCTGCGCGGTGCCGTCCCCGGTGACCGCCAGGCGGGCTGCCAGCTCCGCCTCGTCGTAGCGGTCCAGCGCGTCCCAGCCCTCGGCGATCGTGCCGCCCGCGGTGAGCAGCAGCCGGACCCGCTCGGGGGGCGGCTCGAACGCCCGCATCCGGTCCAGCCACCGGCGGGCCAGGGCGCCGTGGCCGAGGTGCCCGAAGACCATCGCGAGGTTCGCGGCGGCGTTGAGCGCGGTGGCCGCCGCTCCCGGCTCGCCCGTGGCGCGCTCGTACGCCTGCCGGTACAGCTCCACCGCGGCCGGGAAGTCGCCCGTGAGCGACCGCGTGAGGCCGCGCTGCACGGCCAGCCACCCGGGACGCGGTCCGGCGTCGCCACCCGGCAGCGCGCTGAGCCGCGCCGCGCGGGCCGTCAGGCGCTCGCCCAGCTCCTCGGCCTCGGCCGCCGCCCCGCGCAGGCGGAGCCCGATCATCGCGGCGGCGCCGACCGTGACGAGGGTGGCCACCGACGTCTCCCCGTCGATGTCCATGGTCTCGGCCAGGCGGGTGCCCAGTTCGGCGTAGTGGCGCAGGAACGGGCGCAGCTCACCGCCGTGGGGTTGGCTCACCGCGTAGTAGGCGGTGACCCACGCCAGCATCAGCCGGGGGCGGGCGCGCAGTTCCTCGACGGGGACCTGGCCGAGCGCGCGCAGCAACCGGACCGCGAGGTCGCCCTCCGCGGACAGGGAGTGCCGGTCGCACACGGCCTCCAGGGCGGCCCAGTCCCGCACTTCGACGATCTCGGCCAGCGTTTCCGGTAAATCGGCGACCGATCCCGGAGCGGAGTGCGTCCTGCGCGGCACCGCTTTCGCCCCTTTCCAGGCCGGACCGTCCCGCCCATCCGACGGGGCACCCGGACTTCACCCGTGCCGGCCGGAGCAACCCTGTCACGCAAGTGCCGGCGTCGTCATGCCCGACAACCGGGTGAACTTCACCCCCATTAGCGGAAAGGTCGGAAAACCGCACTTCCCGCCCCGTGCCGAGCGAATGCCGCCTTTCGCGTTCCGCACGATTGCGGCCGCAATTCACCCCCGGCCCGGTCCGCCCCGGCCCGCCAGCCCACCCGCCGCCACCACATCGGGTGTCACGGGAGGTGTGAAACCCGCTCGGGTGGGGCAACCAGGGGGCGGTAGCGATCACGCCGCGTCACGAGAGACGGCGTGGCACGAGGACAAGGAAGCACCATGGGCATCCTGGGTTGGATCGTTCTGGGTCTCATCGCCGGCGCCATCGCCAAGGCCGTCATGCCCGGCAAGGACCCCGGCGGCATCGTCATCACCATGCTGCTCGGCATCGTCGGCGCCATCATCGGCGGTTTCATCGGCCGCGCGCTCTTCGGGTCCGACATCGGCAGCTTCTTCGACCTGAGCACCTGGCTGCTCGCCATCCTGGGCTCGGTCGTGGTGCTCGCCGTCTACCACCTGGTCACGAGCCGCGGCCACCGCGCGCACGGCTGACGCCGCACCACCACGACGCCCGGGCCCGCCGGTCACCACCGGCGGGCCCGGCGCTGTCGCGGGCGGACCGGATCCCGTCACGGCCGGACGGGTTCGACCGGCAACGGAGCGCTTCGGCCGGACCGCTGCGCCACCGTCCGTCACCACAGCTCGAAAAAGTCCACACCGGACCCGCACCGCCGGTTCTCCACGCGAATGCGCCACCGAACCGAACCCCGCCGTTATCGCCGCGCTGATCCGATCGGTCGCGCCATTCGATCCCGTGCGGCACTTTCCCGCACCTCTCCGCTCATGCCGGACCGGGAAACACCCCGATACGAGCCGGTCGGAGTTCTCCCCGGACGTGTACCCGCGCCTGGTCGGCAGTGACGTGACGACCAGCACCAACGGCGGCGGTATCGTCAACTGCCGGCTCAACGCCAAAGGCGGCGCGCACGAGACGTTTCTCCCTCGGAAAAGGCGTGAACCGGCCGTAACACCCAACCCCGCCAAGAGGAGCGGTGCTCGCCCCGACCGGGTCGGCCTCGTCGCCCGGCACGGACGCGTGGCGGACAACAGCTCCCGCGCCCGCCCGGGGCACCGACCACGCCCGCCGTGCCGGGCGCACGCCGCCGTCGTCACCCTCGCCGCGGGTCGTGGAGCAGCCCGGCCTCCGCCAGGTCCGCCCACAGGGCGTCGGGGACCGGGGTGGCGAACAGCGTCGCGTTGCGGCGCACCTGCTCGGCGTCCTGCGCCCCCACCACGATCCCCGCCACGGCCGGGTGCCGCGCGGCGAACGCCATGGCTGCCTGGGGCAGGGCCACGCCGTGCGCGGCGCACCGCGCGGCGATCACGCGGGCCCGCTCGACCAGCGCCGGCGGCGCCGGGCGGTAGTCGTAGGGGCCGGCCGGGGTGTCGGTCGCCAGCAGGCCGGAGTTGAACACCCCGGCGGCGAGGACCGAGACGCCCCGGTCGAGGCAGCGCGGCAGCAGCACCTCCCCCGCCGACTGGTCCAGCAGCGTGTAGCGGCCCGCCACCATGACCAGGTCGAGGTCGGTGTCGCGGACGAAGCGGTCGAGCGCCTGCCACTGGTTCATGCCCACCCCGACGGCCCCGACCACGCCCTGCGCCCGCAACTCGTGCAACGCGGGGTACGCCCCGTCCAGCGCGGCGGCGAGGTGGTCGTCGGGGTCGTGGATGAGCACGACGTCCACGCGGTCCAGCCCGAGCCGGGCCAGGCTGCCCTCCAGGGACCGGCGGACGCCGTCGGCGGTGAAGTCCCAGCGCCGGCGCAGCGGCGCGGCGACGGCGAACCCGGCGTCGTCCGGCGCTCCCGGCCCCGGCACGAGCAACCGGCCCACCTTGGTGGACAGCACGTAGGAGTCGCGCGGGTGGCGCCGCAGCGCCTCCCCGACGCGCCGCTCGGACAGGCCGAGGCCGTAGTGCGGCGCGGTGTCGAAGTAGCGCACGCCCGCCGACCACGCCGCCGCGACGGTCGCCGCGGCCGTCCCGTCGTCCACGGCCCGCGCCAGGTTGCCCACGCCCGCCCCGCCGAAGCCCAGCGCGGTCACCTCCACCGACGACCGGCCCAACCTGCGCGTCCGCACCCCGCCCCTCCCCTAGTCCTGCGCCTTGCCGCTGGTGAGCCGCGCCAGCACCAGCGCGACCAGGATCACCAGGCCGTTCACCGCCTGGATCTGGTCGGCCTTCACCTGCGCGAGCGTCAGCACGTTCTGGATCAGGCCCAGCAGCACGACCCCGGTCAGCGCGCCGAACAGGGTGCCCTTGCCGCCGTCGAGGCTGATGCCGCCGATGACCGCCGCCGCGAACACCGTGAAGATCATGCCGTCGCCCTGGTTGGCGGCCACCGAGCCCAGCCGCGCGGACAGCATCAGGCCCGCGAACGCCGCCAGCACGCCCGCGATCACCAGGGTGGTCCAGATGACCCGCTCGACCCGGATGCCCGCCGCCCGCGCCGCCGCCGGGTTGCCGCCCACCGCGTACAGCGAGCGCCCGACCCTGGTGTAGCCCATGACGACGATGCCGACCGCGAAGCACAGCACCACGATCCAGATCGACAGCGGCAGGGTCAGCACGCGCAGGCTGCCCAGGTAGTCGATCACCGGGATCCGGTTGGCCAGGTTGGACATGGTCGCGCCGCCCACCACGGCCAGTTGCAGGCCGCGCAGGGCGATGAGCATGGCCAGCGTGACGATGAACGCCGACAGCTTGAACTTGACGATCAGCAGCCCGTTGAACAGGCCGACGAGCGCGCCGAACACCAGGGCCACCGGCAGCACGGTCCACGCGGGCCACGGCGCGCCCAGGAAGTCGGTGCTGCCGACGACCATGAAGACCGCGATGGCGGGCGCGATGCCGACGACGGACTCCAGCGACAGGTCGAACTTGCCCACGATCAGCACCAGCGCCTCGGCCAGCACGACCAGCGCCAGCTCCGTCTGGTACTTCAGCACGGTGTCGACCAGGTACGCCTTGGTCAGGAACAGGTCGGGCTTGAGCGTGTAGCCGTAGACCAGCAGGGCGATGATCGGGGGGACCAGCGCCAGGTCGCGCAGCCGCGCCAGGCGCAGCCGGTTGGCCGGCCTCCCCGGCTCGCGGGTGGGCGGCACACCGCCGCCCCCGCGCACCGTGCTGTCGGTCGCGCTACTGGTCATCGTCCTCACCGATTCCTTCGATCTCCGCCACGAGCCTGCTCTCGTCCCACCCACGCGGGTGCTCGGCCACGACCCGGCCACCCACCATCACCACGACCCGGTCGCACACCCTCAGGTCCTCCAGTTCGTCGGAGACCAGCAGCGCGCCCCGGCGTTCGCGGGTCTGCCGGTCCACCGCGCCCAGCAGCGACTCCTTCGAGCGCACGTCCACGCCCGCGGTCGGCTGCACGAGCACCAGCACTTCGGGGTCGCTGGCCAGGGCGCGGGCCATCACGACCTTCTGCGCGTTGCCGCCGGACAGCTCGCCCACGGGCTGGTGCGGGCCCGCCGCGTGCACGTCCAGCTCGGCGATCATGTTCCGGGCCTCCGCGTCCCGACGGGACGGCAGCACCAGGACGCCGGGGCCGAGCTTGCCCGCGATGGTCATCGTGGCGTTCTCGGCGATGGACAACCCGCCGACGAACCCGTCCACGTTGCGGTCGCCGGGCAGGTAGCCGATGCCGCCCGCCAGGGCCGCGCGGACGGTGCCGCCGCGCACCGGCCGCCCGGCGACCACCACCGTGCCGCCGCGGGGCCGCAGCCCGGCGATCGCCTCGGCCAGTTGCCGCTTGCCGCTGGCCGCCGAGCCCGCGACGCCCACGATCTCGCCGCGCCGGACGGTCAGGTCCACGTGCTCGACCGCGCCGGGCACGCTCACCCCGGTCAGCTCCAGCACCGGGTCGGCGTCGGGCGGCACGGCCGGCCGGTCCGCGCCCACCTGCACCAGCCCGCGCGCCTCGCCGATCATCGCGGCCACCAGCCGGTCGCGGTCCAGCGCCGCCACGGTGTCGGTCACCACGTGCCGGGCGTCGCGGAACACGGTCACCCGCTGGCAGATCTCGTAGACCTCCGGCAGGTGGTGGGAGATGAACAGGAACGTCACGCCCTGCTCGCGCAGCGCCCGGAGCCGGTCGAACAGCCGGTGGATGGCCTGGGACTCCAGCTGGGCGGTCGGCTCGTCGAGGATGACGAACCGCGCGCCCAGCGACAGCGCGCCGGCGATCTCCACCAGTTGCCGCTGCTCCACCGACAGCTCCCGGGCCGGGAGGTCGGGGGCCACCGGCACCTGCCAGGTCTCGAGCAGCTCGGCCGCCTCGCGGCGGCTGCCCCCGGGGGGCGGCAAGGCGCACCCCCCCCCCGCGCGGCGGGGGGGGCCAAAGGGTATCCCACACCCCACCGCCATTACAAC
>NZ_JBHYXZ010000018.1:29699-80375 GCF_042752395.1 Actinosynnema sp. NPDC059335
CCCGCCCGGCCCGGGGGCGGGGGGGGGGGGCCCCCGGGCCCCTGCGCGCTCTCGCGCAGCCGGCCCGCCGCGGGGCCAAACCGGGGGGGCGAGATCAGGCCGAACCGCCCGCGCGGCTGCCGGTGCAGGAACAGGTTCTCCGCCACGGACAGGTCCTTGACCACGGACGGGTGCTGGTAGACGCAGGCCACGCGCCGCCGCCACGCCGTCCGGTCGCCGATCGGCGGGGCCGGCTCACCGTCGAAGAGGACCTGGCCCGCGTCCGGTTTGAGCACCCCGGTCAGCACGCCGACCAGCGTCGACTTGCCCGCCCCGTTCCGGCCGACGAGGGCGTGCGTCTCCCCCGGCAGCACGGCGATGTTCCCGTCGGCCAGCGCGACGGTCGGCCCGAACCTCTTGGCGATGCCGACCGCCGCGACGACGGGTGTCGATCGGTCCATCGGTGACACCCTTCCGTCCGCCCTACCGGGCGCTGTTGCCCCAGAGCGCGGGGTCGTCCACGTTGTCCTTGGTCACCAGGGGCGCGGGGAGCTGGTCCTCGAAGCCGTTCGGCAGCTCGATGACGGTGCTGCCGTGCTCGGTGGGGCCGGCCTTGGGCGTCACGCCCGCCATCGCCTGCTTCGCCCAGTACAAGGCGATGCCGGCGTAGCTGTCGGCGGGCTGGGAGACCGTGGCGTCGATCTCGCCCTTGCGGATGGCGTCGAACTCCTGGGGGATGCCGTCGTTGGAGATGACGAAGATGTGCCGGGGGTCGGTCGGCGGCACCAGCAGGTTGCGCTGCTTGAGCACCTGGAGCGTCGGGTCGAGGAACACGCCGCCCGCCTGCATGTAGATGCCCTTGATGTCGGGGTCGGTGGACAGGCGGGTCTCCAGCGCGGCCTGCGCCTTGCTGCCCTCCCAGTCGGTCGGCTCCTCGAACACCGTGATGTCCGGGAACTTGGTGTCCATGCACTCCTTGAACGCCTCGGAGCGGTCCCGGCCGTTGATCGAGGACAACGCGCCCTGGAACTCGACGACCTTGCCCTTGCCGCCCAGCTTCTGGCCGAGGAACTCGCACGCCTTGGTGCCGTAGGCGCGGTTGTCGGCGCGGACGACCATGTAGAGCTTGCCGCTGTCCGGGCGGGTGTCCACGCTGACCACCGGGATGCCCTTGCCCGCCAGCTCGTCCAGCTTCGGGCCGATCGCGCCGGTGTCCTGCGGGGCCATGACGATGGCCTTCGCGCCCTGCGTGACCATGCTGTCCACGTTGGAGATCACGGTCTGGATGTTGTTCTGGGAGTTCGTCGTGGACACGAGTTCGACGCCCAGCTCCTCGGCCTTCTGCGGCACGTAGCGGGCGTAGGCGTTCCAGAAGTCGGAGTCGGCCCGGGGCAGGTCGACGCCGACGCCGCCCGGTCCGGCGCCGCCCGCCGGGGCGCTGCCGGCCGGCGACTCCTTGGTGCACGCGGCGAGGGCCAGGGTCATGGTCGCGACCGCGAGCGCGGCGGCGGTCCGGGAAGGGATCCTCATCGATGTTCTCCGGTTGTGCGGCGGTGTGGTGCTACTGGGGTCGGGGGCGCAGGCCCTGCATGCCGCCGTCGACGGCGAGCGCGGTCCCGGTGGTGGACCGGGAGTCGGGTCCGGCGAGGTAGGCGATCGCGCCCGCCACCTCGTCGGCGGTCACCAGGCGGCCCGTGGGTTGGCGGGCGCGCAGCGCGGCCAGCTCGGCGTCGGGGTCGTCGGCCGAGGCCAGCAACCTGCGCACCCAGGGCGTGTCCGCGGTGCCGGGGTTGACGCAGTTGACCCGGATGCCCTCGCGGACGTGGTCGGCCGCCATCGCCAGGGTCAGCGACAGCACCGCGCCCTTGGTGGCGCTGTAGAGGGCGCGGTTGGGCAGGCCCGCGGTGGCCGCGATGGAGCAGGTGTTCACGATCGACGGGCTCGCGGACCGGCGCAGGTGGGGCAGGGCGGCACGGGTGGTGCGCACGATGCCGACCACGTTCACGTCGAACACCCGGTGCCACTCGTCGTCCGGGTTGGCCTCCACGGTCCCCTGCGCGCCGACGCCCGCGTTGTTGACCAGGACGTCGAGCCCGCCGAGCAGGTCGGCGGCGCGGTCGACGGCAGCGGTGACCGACTCGGCGTCGGTCACGTCGGCCGTGACGCCGACCAGGTGCCCGGGGACGGCGGTCGGGTCGAGGTCGAGGCAGGCGACCCGCGCGCCGCGCGCGGCGAGCAGGGTCGCGGTGGCCAGGCCGATGCCGGAGCCGCCCCCGGTCACGATCGCGCGCAGTCCGGCGAAGTCCGCGGTCACGAGGCGCTCCGGTGGTCGGCCGCCGCCCACGCCGGGCCGGTCGGGTAGCTGAAGCGGGCGATGCTCTCGGGGCGCATGGTGGCGCTGAACCCCGGCGCGGTCGGCGCGGCGTACCGGCCGCCGACGACGCGCACGGGGTCCACGAAGTGCTCGTGCAGGTGGTCGACGTACTCGATGACCCGGTCGTCCATGGTCCCGGACACCGCGACGTAGTCGAACATGGACAGGTGCTGCACCAGCTCGCACAGGCCCACCCCGCCCGCGTGCGGGCACACCGGCACGCCGAACTTGGCCGCCAGCAGGAGGATCGCGACGTTCTCGTTCACCCCCGCCACGCGCGCGGCGTCCAGTTGCAGGTAGGACAGCGACCCGGCCTGGAGCATCTGCTTGAACACCACCCGGTTCTGCACGTGCTCCCCGGTGGCGACCTTGATCGGCGCGATGGCGCGGGCGATCGCGGCGTGCCCGAGCACGTCGTCCGGGCTGGTCGGCTCCTCCACCCACCACGGCTCGTACTCGGCCAGCTCCCGCACCCACCGGACGGCCGTGTCCACGTCCCAGCGCTGGTTGGCGTCGATGGCGATGCGCACGTCCGGTCCGACCGCGCTCCGGGCGATCCGCATCCGGCGCACGTCGTCGACCAGGTCGGTGCCCACCTTGAGCTTGATCTGGGTGAAGCCCGCGGCCACCGCCTCCCGGCACAACCGGCGCAGCTTGGCGTCGTCGTAACCGAGCCAGCCCGGCGAGGTGGTGTAGCCGGGGTAGCCGGTCTCCAGCAGCCGCGCCCGGCGCTCCGCCCGGCCCGGTTCGGCGCGGCGCAGGATGTCCAGCGCCTCCTCGCGGGTGAGCGCGTCGGTGAGGTACCGGAAGTCGACCAGGTCCACGACCTGCTCCGGGCTCAGCTCCGACAGCAGCACCCACAGCGGCTTGCCCGCGCGCTTGGCCCTGAGGTCCCACAGCGCGTTGACGACCGCGGCGATCGCCATGTGCATGACGCCCTTCTCCGGGCCCAGCCAGCGCAACTGCGAGTCGTGCACCATGTCCCGCCACACGCGGCCCAGGTCGGCCATGGTGGCCTCCAGGTCGCGGCCGACGACGTGCTCGCGCAACGCGTCGATGGCGACGGCCTGCACCTCGTTGCCGCGCCCGATGGTGAACGCGAACCCGTGGCCCTCGTGCCCGTCCGGGTCGTCGGTGGTGATGACGACGTAGGCGGCCGAGTAGTCGGGGTCGGGGTTCATGGCGTCGGACCCGTCCAGCTCCAGCGAGGTGGGGAACCGGATGTCGTGCGTCGCCATCCCGGTGATCCTGGACGTCACGCCTGCCCCACCTCCTGCCGCTGCCGGCCGAGCCCGTCGATCTCGACCTCCACCACGTCTCCCTCCCTCAGGTACGGCTTCGGGTCGGGTTGCCCGAGGGCGACGCCGGCCGGGGTGCCGGTGTTGATCACGTCACCCGGTTCGAGGACCATGAACCAGGACAGGTAGCGCACGACCTCCGCCACCCCGAACACCATGTCGGAGGTCCTGCCGTCCTGCCGGGTGACGCCGTTGACCCGCAGCCGCAGGCCCAGGTCCTGCGGGTCGGCGACCTCGTCGGCGGTGACCAGCCAGGGGCCCAGGGGGTTGAACGTCTCGCACGACTTGCCCTTGTCCCACTGGCCGCCCCGTTCGAGCTGGAACTCCCGTTCCGACACGTCGTTGGAGATCGCGTAGCCCGCCACGCAGGCCATCGCCTCGGCGTGGCCGTCGAGGTAGCGGGCCGTGCGGCCGATGACGACCGCCAGCTCGACCTCCCAGTCGGTCTTGGTGCTGCGCCGGGGCACCAGCACCCGGTCGTCCGGCCCGACCACCGTGGAGGGTGCCTTCAGGAACACCACCGGCTCGGCGGGCAGCGGCGCGCCGGTCTCGGCGGCGTGGTCGGAGTAGTTCAACCCGATGCAGACCACCTTGCCGGGGCGCGCGACCGGCGGCCCGATCCGCTCGCCCGGCGCGACGGCCGGCAGCGCGCCGCCGGCCAGCGCCGCACGGACCCGGTCCAGCCCGTCCCCGGCGAGCAGCGCGCCGTCGATGTCGGCGACCACGCCCGACAGGTCCCGCGGGACCCCGGTCCCGTCCAGCACGGCGGGCCGCTCCGCACCCGGTGCTCCGACCCGTAGCAGCTTCACGCTCGACCACCTCGTCATACATCGGATCTCTTGAGGGATTTATACCCAGCTGTGCGGACGGTGTCCATGGTTCTCGGCGAATAGATCGGATGTATGTGGTGGCCGGTCCGTCCGCGTTCGGACCGGCTACCGCACCCCGCGCCGACGTGCCACCCACCGGCGGCCCGTCACCGGCGCGGGTGATCCGATGACCGCCTAGCCGAAGGCGCGGGTGCGCCAGCTCCCGACCTGGTCGGCGGACAGCGCGGCCGGGATGACCGCGGCCCGGTCGACCGCGCCCGTCAGCCGCTGGCCGCCGTCCTGGTCGGCGGCGAACCGGAGTTGCCGGGTGGCGCAGCCGTTGATGCCCGCACCGGAGACCCGCGCCCCGCCGGCCCGGACACCGTCGACGTAGACGTCGATCTCACCGCCCTTGCCCATGACCACCACGAGGTCCACGTAGCGCCCGGTCGGGACGACCGCGTCGGTGGTGACGTTCTGGTTCGCCCCGATGAACCGCACGTTGTTCGACGGCGTCAGGTCGATCAGCACGCCGTCGGTGCCGGGGTTGCCGCCGGGCTGGAAGTCGAACAGGCGGCGGTAGCCGGCGCCGCCGACCTTGACCTCGGCGGCGAACGTCGCCTCCTTGAGGAACCCGAGCGTCAGCGGCTGCGTCCGCAGGTACGTCTGGCCGTCCAGCACCAGACCGGAGCCGGAGGGCGCGGTCGGGTCGTAGGCGGCGGTCCCGTCCACCGTCGCGTCGCGTCCATAGGTCGACTTGTCGGCCACCACGGCGCCGGTGGTCGGGTCCCACGCGACCAGCGCCTCGTCCGGCGGCGGCGCCGGGCACGGCAGCGGCGGTTCGACCCGGACCAGCGTGACGCCACCGGTCTGCCAGCCCGCTCCCTGCCACGTCACGGCCAGCCGGGTGGTCGTCGCCCCGGTCTTCGGGGTGACGGTGAAGGTGAACTCCTTCGACTGCCCGCGGCGGAGAACCGGGACGTCGACGTTCGCGGGCGTGGCCGTCCACCCGTCCGGCAGCGCCATGGCGAGGCGGGAGGCGGGCAGGTCGGCGTCGCGGGCGGTGACGGTCGCCGTGGCCTGGAACGGCGTGCCCGCGACGACCAGCTCCGGGGCCTTGAGCGTGACCGACGCCTGCGACACGGCGACGTACGTGCGGTTCTTGTGCGCGTCGAAGGTGATCGTCCGGCCGTCGCGCCGGTGCTCCACGGCACGGCCCGACTTCTCCTCCACCAGCCGGTACCGACCGGTGAACAGCTCGCTGGAGACCTTCAGCTCCCCCGACGCCCCCGGGTCCAGCACGATCCTGGTGGGCACGCCGCCCGCCCACTCGGCGTCCACGGTGACGTCGCCGCGGGCGCGCAGGCCGGTGACCTTGCCCTCGGACCAGGAGGACGGCAGGGCGGGCAGCACGTCCACGGCGTCGCCGTGGCTCTGCAGCAGCATCTCCGCCACGCCGGCGGTCGCGCCGAAGTTGCCGTCGATCTGGAACGGCGGGTGGGTGTCCCACAGGTTGTCCAGGGTGCTGCTCTTGAGCAGCTCCTCCAGCATCAGGTGCGAGTGGTCGCCGTCCAGCAGCCGCGCCCAGAAGTTGATCTTCCAGGCCTTGCTCCAGCCGGTGCCGCCGTCGCCGCGCGCGGCCAGCGACACCTCGGCCGCCCGGATGAACTCCGGGTGGTCCCGCGGGGTGATCTGCCGGCCGGGGTGCAGGGCGAACAGGTGGGACACGTGCCGGTGGTCGTTGTTCGGGTCGTCCAGGTCGTCCTTCCACTCCTGCAGCTGGCCCCAGCGGCCGATGCGCAGGCCCGGGTCGAGCTTGGCCAGGACGTCGCCGGTCGACTTCACGACCGCCTTGTCCCCCAACACCCGCGCGGCCTCCTGCGTGTTCGTGAACAGGTCCCACATGATCTGCTGGGACATGGACGCGCCGGCCGTGAACTCCCCCTGCTCGGGCGAGTAGCTCGGGCTCACCACGAGCTTGCCGTCCCGCGGGTCGACCACCAGTTCGTCGGCCCAGAAGTCGGTCAGCGCCTTCATCACCGGGAAGGCCCTGGTGCGGAGGAACTTCACGTCCTTGGTGAACAGGTAGTGCTCGTAGTAGTGCTGGGCCAGCCACGCGCCCGCCTCGGGGAACCAGAAGGAGGTCGCCCAGTCGTGCACCCCGGTGAAGCCGAACGGGTTGGTCTCGTTCTGCACGACCCACCCGTCGTTGCCGAACATGTCCGCGGCGGTCTTCGTGCCGGGCGCGACCATGGAGTCCACGTAGTCGAAGAACGGCGTCGTGGTCTCCGAGAGGTTGGTGGTCTCGGCCGGCCAGTAGTTCATCTGGAGGTTGATGTTGACGTGGTAGTCGGCGCTCCACGGCGGCGATGTCGAGTTGTTCCACACGCCCTGCAGGTTCGCGGGCAGCGACCCGGCCCGGGACGACGCGATCAGCAGGTAGCGGCCGTACTGGAAGAACAACGCCTCCAGCGCCTTGCGGTTCGGCGCGGGCAGCTCCCCGACGCGGTAGGCGCGCAGCAGGTCGTCGGTGGGCATGTCCGGCATGGACTGGCCGATGTCCAGCGAGACCCGGTCGAACAGCGCGCGGTGGTCGGCCACGTGCCGCGAGCGCAGCTGCGAGTACGGCTTGCGCGCGGCGGCGTCCACCCGGGAGGTCACCGCGCGGTGCGGGTCGTCGCCGCGGTAGGTCGGGTACCGGTCGGCGTAGTCGGTGCCCGCGGCCAGGACGAGGACGACCTCGTCCGCGTCGGAGACGGTGACCGACCCGTCGGCGTTGTCCGTGCGGGTGCCGCCGGTGGTCCGGACCTGCACCTGCGACTCGAAGCGCATCTTGTTGTCGTTGAGGTTGCCCGCCACGGTGATGCGGCCGTCGCGCGCGGTGACGGTCTTCGAGCGGTTGTCGGGTGTCGTGACCGACGCCGTGAAGCTGATGCTGCCCGGCCGTGACGCGCTGAACCGGCCGACCACGACCTCGTCGGCGGCGGAGGCGAAGTACTCGCGGGAGAACGTGGTGCCGCCGGCCTGGTAGGTGACGCCCGCCGTCGCGTTCGCGATGTCGAGGCTGCGCCGGTAGCCCGTGACGCCCTGCGGCGCTTCGGGCTGGGAGATGCGCAGGTCGCCGAACGTCTGGTAGGCGCCGAACCCGGTCTTGGGCTGGCCGAGCACCGAGGCGACCCAGGTCGGGCTGACCTTCCCCTCGGCGGCGATCCGGTCCTGCACCTGCTTGATCGCGTCGGGGCGCGGGGTGCGCCAGTTGCCGAAGTCGTAGCCGGGCGACCCGGGACCACCGGTCCACAGCGTCTTCTCGTTGAACTGGAGCTGCTCGTTCTGGAGACCGCCGAACACCATCGCGCCCAGCGCGCCGCTGCCGATGGGCAGGGCCTGGGACTCCCAGTTGGCGGCCGGTTCGTCGTACCAGAGGGTCGAAGCCGAGGAGGCGGGCACCCGTTCACGCCCTCCGATGTCCTGCGCCGGGGCGGCGCCAGTCGCTGTGATCAGGGAGAACCCGGTTATGGCCGTCACCACGGCGGCACGCCGCCGTAGCGCTCTCCGTTGAACGCTCATGTCTTCGCACCTGTGTTCCTCACGGGGCAACACGACGGCTCGAAGGCTAGACATCCGATCTCTACAGCGTCAAGGGTGCAATCTCTCGGGAAACAGGTGAAGACGACCGCCAGGCCGACCGTAAACGTAGGAGCACTACCGGTGACCGATGCCCGGGGATCGGGTCACACCTCGGCGATGGCGATCAGCGCGTCGCGGTCACCCGTCCGGGACAGACGCCGGTGCAACTCGTCGGAGCGCAGCCAGTCCCGGATCGGCGCGGCCGGGTCCCGGGGGAACCACCACAGGCTCGGCTCGCCGCCCGCCGCGAGGTCTGCGGCCCAGTACCGCGCCAGGCGCGCGATCCCGGCGTCCGCGTCGTCACCGGTCATCGTGTGGAGGTGGGCCAACCACGGCGTCAGGTCGTGGTCGACGTGGGCCGCCGCGCAGATCAACTCCTCCACGGAGGACGCGGGTCGGCCATCGGTCACGGCGTCCGCCAGCATCGCGCGGAGCGCGGCCCGAACCGCGCGCTGCTCGTCGTCCGGCCACGCGGGGAAGCGGGCATGGGTCAAGCCGCGCAGCAAGAGCCGGTCGGGCGACGCCTCGACCAGCGCGAGGATCCGCGGCGCGAGGCCGCGCCAGATCAAGCCGTACTGGTCCTCCGACCAGTGGTCGGTGACCTCTCGCGCGAAGGAGCCGACGAGGTCGTCCGGCACCGCCGCCGGATCGCCGCCCAGCAGCTCCAGGTCGGACGGCGAATAGCAGTACGCGCAGCCGTCCACCCTCCCGACCCGGGGCACGCCGGCGAAGACCCGACCGAGATCCATGCCGAGCAGGCTACGCGGTGCCCGACATCCCGGTTCGGCACCACCGGACGGGGTGATTGACGGTCCGGCCCGGGCACCGAACTCTGGTGACCACCACCCGAGGAGGACCAGATGACCGCAGCGATCACCGGCGTGAAGATCGTGAGCGTGAAGGGGGTGGAGTTGAGCAGCAAGGGGCTCGTGCGCGGCGTGAAGGCCGTCGTGGAGGTGGAGGTGACGCGGAAGGAGGGGAAGCCGGAGCTGCAGGAGCTGCGCGGCACCTACAAGTTCTACCCCAACCCGCACGAGAGTTCGGCGTACAACGACCGCAGCAAGTCGAAGTTCTACCACGACGCCGCGGAATCCGTGGCGTGGCGGGTGCTGGGTCCCCGGCACGCGCTCGTGGGCCTGAACAGGTTCCAGTTCGAGTTCGGCGGCGTGACGTACCGCGCGACCGGGTGGGACGAGCCGATCGGCGGGAACTACAAGAACCGCTGGCGCGTGGACGGCCCCGAGGTGCCGCCGCCCTGAACCTCCGCGCGGCCACGCGGCGAGGTGGCACGGCGGACACGCGGCGAGGTCGCACGTGGGCGGTCCCCAGGCGCCCCACCGTCAACCGCCCCCGGGCCACGCGGCCGGGTGGCACCGCACGCCTCGGGTGCCGCCGCAGCAGCCACGCGCGACGCGGCGGGCACCGCCCCGGGCTGCCGCCGCGGGAAGTCGGCGGCGGGAGGCGGCGGAGTGGATTCGGCGGCGGGAGGCCGGCGGCGGGAGGCCGGCGGCGGAGATCCAGCGGCCGGCGGCGGGATTCGGCCGTGGGTAGTCCGCAGTGGGCGGTCAGCGGCGGGCGACGTGCAGGCGGCCGGTGATTTCCACCGTGCCGTTGTGCGCCGACAGGTCCAGGTCCTTCGGCGACACGTCGAAGTGGACGCCCTCCAGGTCCACGTGGAGCGTGGGCACGCGGTAGACGTCGAACCTGATGCCCGTCATGGCCTGGCGGACGAACGGGCTGATGAGCCCGGACAGCGCGTTGGTCACCCACGCCAGCACGGCGCTGACGATGTCGCCCCGCGTCGGCGTGAGCTTGAGCGTCACGTGACCCACGTGCACGGTCTTCGCGGACAGCACCGCGTCGTCCAGGTCCAGCCGCACGTCCGCGACCGGGTCCGGGATCAGTTCCAGGGCGAAGAACCCGTCGGTCGACCCGCCGAAGAACCAGTTGATCCCGGCCGCCCCGCCGCCGGTCACCCGCGCCGACACGGTGATCGTGCGGTCGTCGGACACCCGGCCGTCGGCGCGCACGCCGTGCAGGGCCACGGTCGCCTTGTAGTAGGCCGTGCCGAGGCCGATGCCCGTCTGGTCGTGCGGTGACGCGGTCCGCCCTTCCAGGTACCGGGTGCCGACGTCGGTCACGGCCCGGATCGTGTCGGGACCGAGCTGGGCGAAGAACGGGGTGGCGGGCCACGGACCCGCCTCGTCGGTCGGCAGGGACTTCCCGGACAGGTTGGCGGTGATCACCAGGTGGTCGTCGGCCACGTGCGCGACGGGCCGGCCCAGCGCGATCCCCGCGACGGTCGGGATCGGCAGGGGCATGCCGGCGAGCAGTTGGCGCGCGGCCTCCAGCACGATCGGGACGACGTGCTCGTTGTAGACCCAGTCGGGGAGCTGCTGGCCGGTCGACACCTTCGCGCTCAGCGGGGTGATGACGAGCTTGTGCCCGGACCCGTTGATCGAGGTGACGACGCGCACCGAGACGGTGTTGTGCGCGGGTGTCCCGTCGATGGTGAGGGTGAGGTCCACCTGCTTCAGGTCGACGTGGAAGGCGTCGCGCCGGTCGGACGCCGAGAGGATCCGCAGGACTTCGTCCCGGCCGATCCCCGGCGGGTCCGCGTCGCCGAGCAGGTCGTGCGCCAGGCGGTGCCGGTCCACCGGGGACTTCAGGTCGAACGCCGGGGGTTGCCTGACGTCCCAGGACAGCGAGTACTCCTTGCCGTCCTTCGTGAAGGTCCTGCCGTCCTTGAAGTACCGCGGGTACTGCCGCCGGTACACGGTGCCCGCGATGTCGTTCAGGGTGCCGGCCGAGAGGCCGAAGGCGACGTCGCTCATGCGGTCTTCCCTTCAGAGGGCGTTGGCGGCCTTGGTGACGGCGCAGTTCTTCTCCAGCAGCTTCCACGCTTCCTTCATCGTGATGCCGCAGACGTCGACCAGCGCCTTGGCCATCTCGTCGATGCCGTGCTTCCCGAGGTCGAGCAGGGCGTCGGCGACGGCCGCCACGGACTGCCGGAAGTGGGTGTAGAGCACCTTGACGATGTCGATCGCGCTCTGCCCGACCCACAGCGCGCCGTCGAGGAGCAGGGCGAGCCACTTCCCGACGTCTTCCAGGACGACCTCGAAGAACTCCGCGGCGTGCTCGGAGACCCAGGCGGCGATCGCCTTCGGGACGTCGGTGAGGACGTCGGCGCTGACCGCGAGGTCCATGGCGGGGTCGAGCCGTACGGACTTCCAGTCGAGGCGGAGGTCGGCGTGCAGGCCCGCCGACCGCGCCGACACCCGGCACGAGAGCGTCAGGCGCGCGTTCGGCACCTTGATCCGGACGCCCTTGGGGATGATCGTGATCCCGGCCACGCGGACGTCGCCCCGGAGGGTGAGGTCGAAGCCGTAGGTGCCGGCGCTGAACGCGCCGGCGAACCCGTCCTTCGTGGACAGCGTGGCGCTCATCGTCGTGTGGAAGAGGCCGGCGAGGTCCGTGCTGAAGGTGAACCAGAACCCGGCGGAGTCGGCGTGGCCGCTGAACGTCTCGGTCACGCCGAGGAGCTTGACCCGGCCGGAGGCGTCGAAGTAGGTGCGGCCGGGTTGGCCGATGACCGTGGTGTCGAGGTCGACGTGCGGACCGGCGTCGTGGTTCGTGGCGTCGGTCAGCTCGAACAGGTCGTGGTACTTCACGGCGGGGTCGATCGACCCGGAGGCGACGACGCCCTTCAGCGCCAGCGCGCCCTTGACCTTGAGCGCCCAGCCGAAGAACTCCACGTCCACGTCGAAGCCGAAACCCTTGGCGTAGTGGGTCCCGTCGGGCGCGTCCCAGCCGTTGGGGTCGGCGACCACGAAGCAGCTCAGCGCGTGGACGACGACGTCCTTGAGCAGCGGCACGCGGTCGAGGTCGGTGCCGGTGAACTGGCCGACGATGCGGGCCAGCGTCAGGTCGTGGCCGGGTTGGGACTTGAGGCTGAACACGAACGCCTTGGGCGCCTCGAAGTTCACCACCCGCCCGCCGAGGGTGAGCGTGAACGCGTCGTCGCCGGAGCCGATGAGGAACGTGCCGATCAGGCCGATCGACAGCCCGGAGGCGTCCACGGTGAAGCCGAGGCCGAACGACTTGACGGTCAGCCCGTGGATGCCGAACGGGTTGACCCAGTTCTCGATGGCGACCGACAGGTCCAGCGCCGGCGGCTTCAGGTCGATCGCGCCGCGGCCGACGAGGTGCAGCGTCTCGCCGTGCACGGTGAACTTCGCGTCGGCCTCGAGCGAGAACTTCGTCGGCGCGAGGCTGACGACGAGCCTGGTGAACTCGACCGCGCCGATGGTTCCGGGCTCGGGGAGGGTGCCGCGGATGGTGGACTTGAGCGGTTCGGCGGTGTCGATGATCGCCGCCAGGTCCAGTTCGGTGCGCGGGGGCAGGATGTCCGACAGGACCTTGAGCGCCTTCTCGGTGAGCAGCAGCGACCCGGCGAACGTCACGCCCTGCTCGACCGGGTAGGGCAGGTCCTCCAGGCCGGGCAACGGGTCGGTCCACCGGTCGGTGGACAGCAGCAGCGCGGCGTCGCGGACGGTGACGTGGTCGAACACGTCGCCGAGCGGCGGCCAGATCGCCTTGGGGTTCCAGTCGGGCACGAGGAGGATGCCGACCAGGAAGCCCGCCTGCCCCGTCCCGCCGGTCGCGGCGTTCGCGTAGGCCAGGCGCACCGGGGACGCGCCGGTCCGGCGCGCCGCGAACAGCACCGTGACCTGCCCGAACTTGTCGATGTCGAGGGAGGCGCCCGCCGCGAACTCGTAGCCGGCGGCGCCCGTGACGCGCAGTGCGCGTGCCGCGTCCTTGCTGCGGCGGACCACGACGGCGGCCTTGCGCAGGGTGATCTCGGGCACGCCGGAGCCGGTGACCACGCCCGCGTCGGCGAACGCGTCGGCGAGCTTGGTGAGCGACACCTCCGACAGGGTGCCCTTCAGCTCGAACCCGGCCGAGCGCACCGCGATCGTCGCGGCGAACGACGCGACCTTCCCCTGATCGCGGCCGGTGACGGTGGCCTTGCCGCTGATCGCGCCGTCGAACCCCTCGCCCGCCCGGTAGGCGAGGTCGAGCGTGCCTTCGGTGAGGTGCAGGGCCGCGGCCCCGACCGGCATCGCCCAGTCGCCCACCACCGCGAGCCCGAACGAGAACTGCCTGGTGCGCAGGTCAGCGGACAGCTCCAGCCGGTTGAGCGTGAGATCGGGCAGCCAGGTCGTGCTCGGCAGGTACTTCCGGACGACCTCCGACAGCGGGATCTCGGTCGTGGGGTCGAGCACGCCGGTGAAGGTCAGCCGCGTCGGCGTGTAGTAGGCCGAGACGTCGAGGTCGTACTTGCCGAGGAACCGGAACGTGCCGGCGAGCAGGGCGGTGATCTCGCGCTCGCCGGTCGGGTCCTCGACGGTGAACGTGAGGACCACGTCGGGGACCGCGACCTGGTCGGGGATGATGGTCAACGCCTTGCCGGTGCCGACCTTCAGCGCGACGGACGCCAGGCGGACCGGGTCCAGGCCGACGACCGCGCTCAGGTGGCGCAGGACGATCGTCTCCGGCACCTCCAGCACGTCCTTCACCACGTCGGCGACCTTCGCGCCGTGCAGGAAGTCGGCGAACGCGGTCAGCGCGTACCGCGACAGCGCGGTGAGGTCGGAGTCCAGGATGAGGTAGGTCTTCAGGTCGCGGGTGCGCATCGACACCGGGACGTCGGGCACGCCGTGGCCGACGACGATCCTGCTGCCGAGTTCCAGGCACGGCTCCGGCGCGGGCACCACGACCGCGGTGAACGCGAGCGGGAGCCGGAGCCCGCCGACGACCAGCGGGTCGGACGGGACCGTGCCGATCCGGACCGGGTCGGCGTCGAGCGCACCGCGCGGCTCGCGCAGCCTGAGGTCGGGGAACACCGCGAGCGCGGCCAGGGTGCCCTGCTTGCGGACCTCGGCCGCGGCCAGGTTCAACCCGGTGGACGTGCCGTCGCGCGTGATGCTCGACCACCGCAGCCGGGGTTGGTCGAACACCAGGCCCACCACCTCCGGCGCGACGTCCCGCCACGACGGGAAGGACACGCCCGGGTTCCAGTCCTTCGGCTCCAGGGTGACCAGCAACGCGACCTTGCCCTGGTCGGCCAGGTCGAACGACAGGTGGAGCCGGGGGGCCTCGACGCCGAGCAGCGTGGTGGACGTGCCGGTCAGCACGACCGTCCCGTCCCGCAACCGCGGCTCGTCCGACGGCACGGCGGTCAGCACCCACTTGCCGTCGGTCAGGGGGAACGAACCCCGCACCAGGTCGCGGACGCTGTCGGAGCCCAGCGCGTCGGGCGCCATCGCGAAGGTGCGCTCGGCGCCGCTCCCGGTGACGAACCCCTTCACCTCCTCCAGCAACCGCTCGGGCGACCGGCCGGTCATGCCGGACCGTCCAGTCGGGCCGTCAGCAGCGCGCGGGCGTTGGTGGTGATCGCGGCGCTCAGCTCGTCCAGGATCTCCTCCTTGCGCAGTTCCCGGTTGATCCCGTCCACCACCTTCCGCTTGTTCTCCGGCTTGTTCAGCTCCTTGTTGATGATCTGCTCGAAGCTGTCGCCGACCTCGGCGGTGACGGTGATGTCGGCGGGTTCGGCGCGGACGTCGAGTCCCGTGCACCTGATCGTCAGGGTGTCGAGGGCGTCGTGCTCGCCGCCGCTCGTCGCCAGGACGACGTGGACCTCGGACTTGGTGACGCTGACCGAGTACGGGCCGTCGAAGGGGTCCTGCCCCTTGATCTTGACGACGACCGTGCCGGTGAGCTTGAGGGGCGCCTTGAGGGTGCGCGTTCGCTTGTGCCCGCCCGCGTCCGGGACCTCGACCTCGGTCCCGTCGGGCAGGGTCGACAGCCGCACGACGGCTTCGACGCCGGGGTCGAACACCAGCTCGTCGGCCGGCGCGAGCGCGTTGGCGGCCCCGACCAGCTCGTTGCCCTGCAACGTGATGTCGGTGGGCGTGTCCAGCACGGTCACCGGGAAGGTGAACGGTTTGGGCCGGTAGGGGTCGAGCGGCGGCGAGGTGACGGAGAAGACGCCGACGGGCAGGTAGTAGTCGCTCTTCGGGTTGTTGACCGCTCGGCGGAACCGCTGGAACAGGTCGTCGTCCACGGAGGTGGACCCGCTCGCCGCCCCGATGGACCGGTCGAGCGTCGAGCGGAGGTTCTTGGTCAGCTCGACGGCCAGGCTCCGGCGGTGCTCGGGCTCGTTGAGCGTGTCCTGGATGCGCGCGACGAGTTCCCGTTGGCCGTCGTCGCTGTTGAGCGCGAGGGTGGCCGCGCGCTTCCAGGTTTCGGGGTTGACGTAGGGGTTGCCCTTCTCGAACCGGACGTCGTCGAGCTCCAGGGTGGGCCGTTCGGCTTCCCCGCCGCGGGTGTGCAGCGCCTGGACGCCGATGGCGGGCCGTCCCTCGTCGTCCACCGTGACGGTCCAGTCGACGTCGGCCCACAGGTCGGTGACGAGCAGCACGAACGTCCCGTTGCCCGCCACGTTGAAGGTGGGCCAGTCGAAGGGGGCCTTGTGGTGGTTGGTCGTCACCTCGCCGGTCTTCGCGTCGGCGATGCTGAGCCACTGGTCGAGCCGGAAGCCGCCGGTCACCGTGATCGCCGCGGGCAGTTCGGGGAACGTGCCGAACGCGATGGTGAGCCGGGAGGTGTAGCCGGAGCCCTGCCGGCGCACCGCCGGTTCCGGCCGCAGGCAGGCGTTCTGGAGCCCGTCGACGGTCACCTCCGCGACGTTCAGCGTGGCGGGCTTCCGGTCCGGGGTCGGGATGCCCTTGTACTGCCCGATCTGGACGCGCGGGTCGTACAGTTCGGGCTGCCTCCGGACCTGCCTGTCGAACTCCGCGTTGAACGCCGAGGCGAACATGTTGTTGATGGTGTTGCCGCTCTCGCCGCCGATCCCCCCGATCTCCCACCGGTCGGCGTGCAGGGGCAGCACCTTGCCGCCGCCGGAGTCGGTGAGGTTGGTCAGGACGGTGGGCAGGTAGAACCTGGTCCCCGCCCTGGCCATCCTCGGCTGGAGGGTGTTGAACACGAATCGGAACAAGCCTTCGCCCACGGTGCGCTCCCGGTGGTGGTCAGCGGCCACGGTCCACGACGTGCAACGCGATGCGCTCCAACGCGTCGCGGTAAGGGTTGCGGGGGAACGGACGCAGGTACTCCACCGCGTCCAACGCCTGACGACGCGCCTCGGCATACGCGCGGGCGAACCCCGCCGTCGCCCGCACCTCGTCCACCAACGGCGTCACGTCCTCCGGCGCGGGCAGCTCACCCCGCAGGAACCGGCTCACCCGGTGGTCCTCGCCCAACTCGGCCATCGCGTACACGATCGGCAACGACAACCGACGACGCGCCAGATCCACCCCACGCGGCTTGCCGGACGCCGACTCGTCCTGCGTCAGGTCGAACAGGTCGTCCATCACCTGGAAGGCACGCCCGACCCGCCGACCGTAGTGCCCGATGCGCCGCACGTCCCGGGTCCGCCCGTCGACCAACGCCACACCGCACTCACAGGCCAAACCGAACAACACCGCGGTCTTGCGGTCGATCGTCCGCCAATACCGCTCCACCAACACCCCCGTCCCCCACGACGGGTCCACCCGCAGCTCGTCCAGCTCGCCGCAGCAGATGCGGTAGGCCACGTCCAGCACCGACCTCACCAGGCCGAGGTCGCGCCCGGTGTCGATGCAGTCCACGAACCCCCGCACCGCCTGCACGAACTGCATGTCCCCGACGATCACCGCCTCGCCCGGCCCACGCGCCGCGTTCACCGACGGCAAACCCCGCCGCACCGCCGACTCGTCCACCACGTCGTCATGGATCAACGTCGCCACGTGCAACATCTCCAACGACACCGCACCCCGCACCACCTTGTCCGGCAACCCACCCGGACCGTGGACCAGACGCGCCGACAGGGCCAACAACAACGGCCGCAGCCTCTTCCCGCCGTCGTAGAGCGCGCGTTCGGCGTCGGTGAGGTAGTCGCGTTGCGGGGCCAACGCCTTGTCCAGCAGCGAGTGGTACCGGTCCAGATCACCGGACAGCAAGGTCCGCCACGCGTCGGTGACCGGGTCCGCCCGCGTTCCCGACCCGAGCGTGGTCACGGACGGCACCGCGTCGGTCGCGGTCACCGGCCGGGATCCCCGACCAGGGCCGGGTCCCCGGCCACCACCGCCACCCGCAGCCGCTCGGCCACCGAGTCCCGCACCAGATCCGCCACGAACCCCGCCGCGGCCAGCCGTTCCCCCGCCACCCCGGCCGCCGCGCCGCTCCAGCCCTCGTCGTCCAGCACGAGGTCGAACACCGGCAACTCGACCCGCACCACACCGGACGGGTCCGTGACCGCCGCCGCGCCGGTGATCCGACCCGAGCCCGCGCCCTCGAACAACGTCGTCGGCACGGCCGCCGCCCGCAACGCCCGGCGGCCTTCCCACGCCATGCGGTGGAACCGCTGGATCAGCTCGCGCTCCTGCTCGTCCCAGCCGTCCCAGTCGACGTCGTCGGCGAACGGCCTGAGCACGGCCGGGAACCGACGCCGGACCTCCTCGGTGATGGCGGGGAGGTCGGCTTCGTGGTCGTCCACGGCCACGTAGACCTGCTCGCGGGTCATCGGGTGGGTTTGGTCCTTGTTGTTCCCGGTCCGCTCCACCAGGTCCCCGAAGGCGAACGTCGCCATGCTGGCGTCGTAGTACTTGCCCGACGTGGGCGGGTCCAGCGGGTCGTAGTCGGGATCGAGCATGAGGACGTAGTTGGCGGCGGCGAACTGCCGGACGAACGCGTTGTGGTTGTAGTCGCCCTGTCCCCCCAGGGGGTCCTCGTAGCGCCGTTCCGGGTCGTTGACCGCGGGCTCACCGCTCTTCACCGCGCCGTGCGTGTCCGTCGCCATGTGCGTCGTGCCGGTGTTGACGGTCCAGACGTCACGGGTGAAGCTGCTCAGGTTCTCGTCGAACAGCTCCGCGTACACGTCCTCGTGCAGCCCGTACAGGTTGAGCAGGCTGCGGCCGTTCTCGGTCTGCGCCAGCCGCATGCGTTGGTTGCGCGCGTTGTCCAGCCACGCGGGGTGCTTGTCGTCCTCGTCCGCGGACCTGGGCGCGGTGGCCTCGGCCGGCAGCACCGACAGGTCGCCGCCCCCGTCGACGGTCGCCACCCGGTCGGGGGTCGCGTCGATCGCGTACCGGGCCCGCACCACCAGCGGGGGCAGCGCCACGACCGTGCGGTCGCCGTCCGACACCGGCACGGCCGCGGGCCCCTCTTCCGGCTCGACGGTCAGTTCCGCGAACCGCAGCGACAACGCGCCCGACGGGTAGCCGACGTGCTCGGGCATCCGCACCGTGCGGGCCAGCGGCAGGGCGGGCGGTGGCGGCACGGTGAACGCCCGGGGCGACGTCACGACCCCACCTCGATCCTGCCCGTCACCAGCAGGTTGCCCTCGTGGGTGCCGAGGTCGAGGTCCTTCGCCGTGAACGTGATCGGCGTGCCCCCGACCGTGACCGTGTAGCCGATCGGGTCTTTGAGGTTCACCGGGATGACCTTGCCCTTGATCTTGTCCCGGAGAGCGGGCAGCAGTTTCCTGATCACCGCGTCGACCAGGAACTTGACCAGCTCCAGCAGGGCCTTGTCGATCCAGCTGCCGTCCGGCCGCAGGTGCACCTCCCTCAAGTCCAAGTCGATGATCTTGGCGGAGAACTTCTGGGCCGAGTCCGCCGAGATCTTCACCGTCAGCTTCGGCTTCGGCGGTGTCAGGGTCACCCGGTACTGCATCGTGGTCACCGTCCTGGGTCCGGTCAGAGGCTGTCGCTGGACTTCTTGAACGCGCACGGAATGCCGAGGTAGGAGGCCACCGCGTCGAACGCCACGTCGAGGGCTCCGGACCACACCGTGGCGTCGTCCTTGTCGATCGCGATGTCGTCCACGCTCGCCAGCACCGCGTGGACCGTGAGCTTGGCGCGGTCGTTCTTCTCGGTCCCGTCGTACAGCGTCTTGTTCCTGTTGGCCCGCGCCACCTCGGTCGCCAGGCGTTGCGCGTACGCGCGGTTGACCACGGCGAACACCGGTTTCGCGGGCCACTCCCCGGGCAGCGGCACGGCCGTCGAGGTGTCGCCCGTGGTCACGATCACCAGGCGTCCGCCGGCGATCAGGACCTCCACGACGGTCAGCGTGAACCCGAGGTCGCCGATGGTGATGGTCTGCGGTGGCACCTTGTGGCCACTCAGGACGGGCCCCAGCTTGTCGTACACCTTGGGCAGGATCAGGCCGTTGACGATCGCCTTCTCGGCGGTGCTCATGGTCGACGGGTCGGCCCAGATGGACAGCGGCGTGATGGACAACGTGCCGTCGGCGAGTGCCGCCTGCCCGTAGAACTCGACGCCGGGCGCCAGGTCGGCCTGCGCGCCGTCGATCGTGAACACCAGGCGCAGCTTCGGGATCGCCAGGACGAAGACGTTGCCGGTCGGCGGGTCGCCGGTCGGGTGCTCGCCCTTGGCGTTCACCGATTGCCGCCACCGGGCCGGGTCCGGTGGCCGGAACTCGAAGGCGGGCGACTTCCCCTCGACCTCCCAGGTGCCCGACACGGTGTCGTTGCGGTAGTCGCCCTTGAAGAAGGCGGCGTGCGTCTTGGGGTCCTTGTTGAGCTTGTCGACCCCGGCGGAGAAGCTCGCCGAGTCGATGCCGAGCACGACGTCGAAGTCCACGACCCGAAGACCTCCCGTTCCCCGACCCGTGGCCGGACCGGTTCGCCCGCTTCCGGTGCCAGTGTGTCCAGGCCGGCGCACGCCTGCGGAGCCGTGACACCTTCGTGCCGGCAACTCGACACCTACGAGGCCGGGTTCGCACCCGGTCGTCACCGCCGGTCGCGCGTCGTGTCCCGAAAGGATGGTCGCGCCACCTCCGGATGGGTTCCGCGGACAGCCGTGCCGGGCACGCTCCCGGCCAGGACGGCGCGTCCGCGGCGAGGAGAACCGCCCGGCCCCCAGGGCACGGCGTCCCCTTCCCCGACGACGCCGGGATCCCGCCCGGTGGTCACGTCAAGGCGACGGCGCGCTCGTCGTCGAGGCGGTCGCAGGGCGGGCCGCGGTCGCCACCGGCCACCCGTCCGACGGGGCGGCCGCCGTCACCGCACCGGATCGGGCACGCACACACCCCATCCGGTGACCCGCTCCACCGCGGCCGGCGCGACCGCCACCGGCTCGTGGACCAGGCGGCGCAACCGCAGACCGGCCCGCCGGTAGAACCGCAGCTGCACGCGCCGCCCGAACAACCGCCACCCCCACCGCATCCACCACGGCGCACGCGGGTGCAGTTGCGAGTGGCTGCGCGCGACGAACTCCACCCGACCGGTGGCGTGGTCCTTGACCACCGAGTAGTCCACCCGGCCCCGCTCCAGGTGGCCTTCCAGGGTCTGGTAGCCCCAGCCCCACGTCGTCCGCCCGCCGCCGGTCTCGTCCCGCACGTCGGTCACCCGCACGCCCATCAGGAACCGCAGCCCCGGCAGCCGCGCCTGCAGCAGCATGTCCCGCCCTTCCAACGGCGAGCCGGGCTCGTAGTACGCGCGCACGATCCCGGGCGGGCTGAACTCGTACCCGGCCACCAGCGCCCTGGCCCGCCACCACACCCCGTCCTCGACCGGCGGCCCGACCGCCTCCCGGCCCAACTCGTGCCGGTGCACGTCGAACGTCCACGCCGGCCCCCGCACCTCCACCGGGTCGTAGTTGAGCCCGCGCCCCGCGAGCGCCCGCAGCAACGACCCGACCTCCACCCGACCGGACCGGACCACCCGCACGACGAACCTCCCGCGACCGCCCACGGGTACCCGCGCCCGCGCCCGGGACACGACAGGGCGGCCACCGATCTGGACACGGCAGTGTGACGGGAGGAGGGCGGCCAGGTTGCCGCCGCGTGACGGGCCACCCCGCCGGCAACGGTCGACCACGCGCCGTCGGACCCGACCACGCGCCGTCGGACCCGACCACGCGGCACCGAGCACGCGGCACCGACCGAGCGGCACCGGCCGATGGCCGGGTCAACGCCGACCGGCGGCACTCGGCCACCCTGTCCGTGCTCGTGCCACCCCGCTGCCCGTCGCCCGACCACGCGCGGCGCAGGGTCGTAGGACCCTATCGGGGCGCTCGCCGGTCTGCCACCGTTCGACGGACCATCGCCGAACACGCCCGCGGCTCCCGCCGTCGCGTGCTCAGGAGGCACCGGAGGTCGCCACGATCACCACACCGAGCAGGGTCGCGCGGGTCGTCCTCGGGAGGGCCGGCGAGTTCGACGACCTCGACGCCGCGCGGTGGGCGACGGCGTACGCCCGGCGCCGCGGCGACGGCACCACCGTGGCACGGCCCCTGGGCCCGGCGCCGGGGCACCCCGGCGCGGACCCGTCCGTCGCCCACGCGCTGGTGGCCGAGTCGTCCACCGCGGACCTGATCGTCACCGGGTCGCAGACCGGGGCCGACCGGGCGCTCGCGCTCGCCGTGGCCGCCTCGGCGCGGTGCCCGGTCGTCGCCGTCCCGCCCGGCGGCGCGTGGCGGGACGACCTGCCCGCGCTGATCGGCGTGGACGAGCACCTCGCCGTGACGACGGCGCTGACCGGGTTCGCCCTGGCCGCGGTGCTGGGCACGGGTCTGCGCGCGGTCCGCTGCACGGGTGGGCGACCCGCCGCCGGAACGCCGGGCGCACCCGCCGTGCTGGGCGACTGCGCACGCCGGCACCCAGGCGTGCCGGTCGACGCGCGGGTGGCCCGGTCCCACCCCGTGAGCGGACTCCTCCGCCACGCCAGGCTCGCCGCCCTGCTGGTCGTCGGCTGCACCCCCACGGGTGAGCGGTCCACGAGCCGCCGCCTGCTCGACCGCTCCCCCATCCCGGTCGTGCTGGTCGGCCCGCGCGTCGCCGACCGGGAGCCTGCGGCCGGCCGGGACGACGTCACGTCAGGCGATCGGGTGCCCTCACCCTGACCTGCCCGCTCTCGGCTTCAGGAGCGGCGTCCGGCTCGCTAGTCTTGACCTCCCTGTCGCGCCACCGTCCCACGACCGCAGCCGCCGGAGGACGTGCGGGCACGCGCGGTTCCCTGCACCGCCAAGGAGCCCCCATGCGCACCTCCTCCGGCATCGGACGCACCACGACACCGATCAGGCGACTCGCGGCAGCCGCCGCCACCGCCGCACTGCTGCTCTCCGGGCCACCCGCCCTCGCCGCCGAACCGGACGCGGCCGACGCCTGCGGGTTCTCCGCGCTGGGCCGGACGGGCCTGCGCGCCGCCGACCCGAGCGTGATCCGCGTCGGCGGCAACTACATCTCGGCGCAGGTCGGCGGCGGCGGCATCCAGGTCCGCCAGGCGTCGTCCCCGGACGGCCTGGCCGCCGCGCCGGCGCGCCTGGTCTGGCGCGACGCGGACAACCTCGGCTCGGTGTGGGCGCCGGAGATCGTCCGCGACAACGGCCGGTACTACATCTACTTCACGGCCGGCAACGACTCCGCGCACCGCATGTACGCGATCAGCTCGACCTCGCCGGACACCGGCTACACCCGCGAGGTCCGGCTGGCCCTGCCCGGCGACCGGTGGGCGATCGACGGCGTGCCCGTGACCTACAACGGGCAGCGCTACTTCATCTGGTCGGGCTGGGAGTGCACCACCAACGTGGAGCAGAACCTCTACATCGCCCGCATGGCCGACCCGCTGACCCCGGTCGGCAACCGCTACGTCATCTCGCAGCCGCGCGAACCGTGGGAGCGGGTGGTCGGCGACCCGTTCATCAACGAAGCACCCGAGGTCATCAAGGACCCCAACGGCCAACTGCACGTCACGTACTCGGCCAACGGCAGCTGGAGCGAGCAGTACTGCGTCGCGGACCTGCGGCTGCGCGCCGGGGGCGACCCCACCTACGTGTGGGACTGGTACAAGTCCAACGGCTGCCTGTTCGGCTCGAACCGGGCCACGATGATGACCGGGTGGGACCCCACCCTGTACGTCAACGGCCCCGGCCACCACACGTTCGCGCTGCTCGACGGCGACATCGCCACCAGCCCGCCGGCCGGCCCGAAGTTCCCGATGATGTACCACGCCGTGGCCAAGGGCACGCCCTACCACTGGGACAACCGCTACTGGTACACCGGCACCTTCGTCTGGTGGGGCAACACCACCTACCGCCGCGCCAACGTCCCCGGCCCGACCGCGGACACCGGCTGGAGCCTGAAGTTCTTCGAATAGGGCGGCGGCGGCCCGGCGGTCGCACCGGGCCGTCGAGGTCTCCCCCGGAGTTCCGCAAGCACAGGCCCGGTCGCCCGCGGCGCCTCCGGGGGCGGCCACCGGGGGCGGTCAGGGCGTGATGCGGTCGAGCGGCCTGCCCGCCGCTTCGTGGGCGGGCAGCGGCCCGTCGCGTCGGAGGGTTGGCGCGGCGGGCACGGGGGTACCTGTCCGGGGCACGCCCGGTCGAATGGGTGTTCGACGGCGGGGCTGCCGAGAGGAGTCGCTGGTGGATCCGGCTGCCGTGGCGTACGCCGGTGCCGGGGTCGCGACGCTCCTGGCGGCGTTGCTGCCGCGGGTGCTGGGCCGGGTGCCGGTCTCGATGCCCCTGGTCTTCCTGGCGGCCGGCGCGGCGGTGTTCGCGGTCTTCGACTCGCTGCCCGACCCCGATCCGACGCGGCACGGCTCGCTCGCCCTGCACCTGACCGAGCTGTGCGTGATCATCTCCCTGATGGGCGCGGGTCTGGCGCTCAACCGGCCGTTCAGCCTGCGGGGCTGGTCCACGACCTGGCGGTTGCTCGGCCTCACGATGCCGTTGTCGATGCTGGCCGTGGGGTTGCTCGGGTGGGGCGCGCTGGGCTGGGGCCTGGCGTCGTCGGTGCTGCTCGCGGCGGTGCTGGCGCCCACCGACCCCGTGCTGGCGGGCGAGGTGCAGGTGGCCGAGCCCGCGGACAGCCGGGACGAGGACGACGACGAGGCGCGGTTCGCGCTGACCTCCGAGGCGGGGCTCAACGACGGGTTGGCGTTCCCGTTCACCTACGCCGCCGTGGCGATCAGCGTCACGCCGCAGGAGTGGCTGCCGCACTGGCTCGCCGTGGACGTGGTGTGGCGGTTGGCGTGCGGCGTGCTCGTCGGACTGCTGGCCGGGTGGGGGTTGCGCAAGCTGTTCTTCGCCGCGCCGTCGGAGAAGCTGCGGTTGGCCGAGCACGCGGAGGGCTTCGTCGCGCTCGCCGCCACGTTCCTGGCCTACGGGCTGACCGAGCTGGCCGAGGGGTACGGCTTCGTCGCGGTGTTCGTCTGCGCGTGCACGATCAGGGCGGGCGAGCGCTCCCACGGCTACCACCGCGTCCTGCACCAGTACGTGGAGCAGGTCGAGCGGATGCTGACGGTGCTGATCATCTTCCTGCTCGGCGGCGCGGCGGTGACGGGCCTGCTGGCCGGGGTCGGGTGGCGCGAGGTGCTGGTGGCCGCGGCGGTCCTGCTCCTCGTGCGGCCCGTCGCGGGCCTGGTCGGCCTGGCGCGCGGCAAGACCGGCCCGCGGGAACGGGCGGTCATCTCGTTCTTCGGCGTGCGGGGCGTCGGCTCGCTGTTCTACGTGGCCTACGCGGTGCAGTCCGGGCACTTCGCCGACCAGGACGCCGTCTGGCGCGTGGTGGGCCTGGTGGTGATCGGCTCGATCATCCTCCACGGCGTCACCGCGACCCCGGCGATCACCCTCCTGGACCGCCTCCGCAACCGGGCGGCCCGCGTCCGCCACGGCGACCCCGACCAGGCCCCGAACACGCCGGTCTGACCCCGCGACCGGTCGGCCCGGCGCGGAACCGGTCGGGGGGCGTCCGAACGGTGTCGGACGCCCCCCGGTGGCTCAGGACAGCGGTGTGAGGATGGCCTTCAGGTCGCGCCGGCCGGCCAAGCCCAGCTTCCGGTAGACGCGGGACAGGTGGAACTCGACGGTGCGGACGGTCAGGTACTGCTCCTCCGCGATCTGCCGGTTGCTGCGGCCGGTGCGGGCCAGTTCGCCGATCTTGCGCTCCTGCCGGGTGAGGCCGCCGGCCCGGTCCAGCACGGTCATCCTGGTCAGCGCCTCCTCCGCCCGCCCGGACCACAGCGCGTACCCCGTCCGGTTCGCGGTGTCCCGCACCGCCTCCAGCGTCTTGCGCGCCTCGCCGTGCAGCTCGCGCGTGCCCAGCGCCTGGGCCAGGTCGTACCGGGCGTGCAGCGCGTCACCCACCGCGCAGGTGCCGTCCAGCAGGGTCACCACCTCGCGCAGGGACGCGGGCTCGCCACCCGCGACCAGCGCCGCCGCGTGCGAGGCCAGGCCCACCGCGCGCGGGCTGCGCCAACGCCGTGCCGCCGCCATCTCCTTCGACACCAGCGCCTGGGCCAGGTCGGTCCGGCCCACCGCGTTCGCGCACACCGCCGCCCGCGACCGCCACGGCGCCACCGCCGGGTTGGTCACGCCCCACGCGGTCAGGTCGCGCCCGCAGTCCAGGAAGTCCTCCAACGCCCGGTCGTACTGGCCGAGCGCGAACCGCACCGCACCGCGCGCCATGAACAGCTCCGCGCGGTCCTGCACGTCGGCCAGCGCGCCGCCGAACCCGTGCTCCAGCAACAGGTCGTGCGCCCGGTTCGGCTCGCCCACGTCGACCAGCGCGGACGCCAGCCACGCGACGGCCACGCTGCGGATCTGCCGGCAGACGTCACGCCGCAACGCCCCGGCGAGCACCTTGGCCGCCCCGCCCGGATCGCCGCCCAACCACATCAACCGCGCCACCAGCAGCACCACCACGCCCCGCGCCTCGCCGAGGCCGATCACGTCCGGGCTGCGCACCGCGCGGAGGCTGTGATCCATCGCGGTGTTCAGCTCGTCGGCGTAGGCCAGGGCGAGGATCGCGCACCAGAACGCGCCCGGGTCGCGCACGCCGGGCAGCGCCAGCAGCTCCCGCGCGGTGGCGATCGTCTCGGCCCGGTCGACGCCCCGGTTGGCCAGTTGCGCGGCCCGCGCGGCGAGCCGCTGCTCCTCCGGCACGGCCGAGACGTCCACGCGCGCGCACTGCGCGTCCTCCGGCGACGGGCCTCCCGGCACGTACACCAGGCCGCCCAGCTGCGGCCCGCTCACCCCGTCCGGGCCGGTGGCGAGCAGGTCGACCACCTCGCGCACCACCTGGTCGGCCTCACCCCACCGGCCCCGCTCCACCAGCCGGGCCCGGGTCCGCCGCACCTGGTCCAGGGACAACCCGTCGACACCGAGGTTGTCGGGCAGTCGGCGCTCCGCCGGCACACGGCGGCGAGCACCGGCGGACCGTTCGACGTCGTGCTCCACACACACCCCCAAGATCCGCGCGCCCGGGCACCACGGCCACGGGCACGGCGCTGTCGTTTCGCCTCTGCGATCCCCCCGGCGCGCGGCGGCGCCGCCGAGGGGTGCGTGGCCACGGGGGTGTGGGCGCGCCGGGACGCCCGCCGGCCGGTGGTCCCGCCACCGCGTCCGCCGCGGTCGACAGCGCTTCCCACCCCCGTGGGATTCGCGGTCCCGCGACGCTGCGGGCCGGTGCACGGACCCGGTACGCGGTCCGTTGTCGGTTCGTGCTCAGATCGGGCGGAACGTCAACAATGTGACACGCCCCGCGCTCGGTTCTCCGACCGGCGCGAAACCCGCTTCAGCCCCCAGCCGGGTCCACTCGCTCCAGCCTCTTTCCCGACCACCCAGAATGGACATCATCTCGATATCCGAGAGCTTACCGAGATCAGGTACGCCTGAACGGGTGAGAAGGTGGTTCACAATCCACAACCGCGCGTCACGATCGTCGCCGATGGCCTCCCGGACGCGGGCCAGCACGCGCACTGCCTCGGCATCCGACCAATTCTGCAACGAGCGCTTGACCAGGTACGCGTCGAACCCCGGCGGCACCTTCTCGAAGAAATCGGTCTCGATCGCCTCCGCCCGGTCCGCCACCCCCTGACGGGCGAATTCGTCCGCCGCGCCGGCGATCGCGAGCGGGTGGTCGCACACCGCGCCCGTCACCCCGGGGTGGCGGCTCAGCAGGCCGGCCAGGAAGCTGCCGCGGCCCCCGCCGACATCGGCGATGCGCCGGTGCCGGCGCGCGTCCAGGTCGTCGAACAGGTCGTACGTCTCGGGCCCGTCGTTCTGCACCATCGCCCGGTCGAACAGGTCCGAGGCGACCGGGTCGCGGCGCAGGTGCTCGTAGAACGGCTCGCCGAACAGGTGGTCGAACGCCGGTTCGCCGGTCCGCACGGTGTGCGCCACGTCCTCGTAGGGCCGCCACATCATCGGGTCGGTGAGGAACAGGAACACGTCCCGGAAGCCGCCCGGACCACCGGTGCGCAGGCCCTCGGCGGCCGGGGTGAGCGAGAACCGGCCCGCGCCGTCCTCCACCAGCACGCCCGCCGTCGCGGCGGCGGCCAGCACCCGGCGCAGCCGGGACGCGTCCACGCCCGCCAGCGCCGCCAGCTCCCCCCCCCGGCCCGGCCCGTCGGCCAGCAGGTCGGGGATGCCGAGCTGCACCACGGCGCGGAGGGCGCCGATCGACCACTTCACCGCCGCCAGGTGGAACACCAGTGCGCGCGCGTCGCCGCGAGCCGCCGCGGGCAGCACGGGCGCGTTCCCGTCGTCGGCCGCGAATTGTGCGCCGTCCATCACCGGACTCCCTCAGTTGGTTGATCGACCCCGTCCACCGCGCGCTCCCGCGAGGTCAGGACACCGCCGCCACGAACCCGCCGTCGACGCGCAGCACCGCGCCGGTCACGTAATCCGCCTGCCTGCTCGCCAGGTACGCCACGGCTGCCGCCACTTCCTCCGGCGTGCCGTACCGCCCGACGTCGTTCGCCACCCATTCCGCCGCCGCGCGCCGCTCGATCTCCGGCAGCTCGGTGCCCCAGCCCCGCTCCGGGCCGACCCGCGCCAACCACTCCCGCACGTACTCGACCATGACCGGCCCCGGTGACACGACGTTCGACGTCACGCCGGTGCCCTTCAGCTCGCGGGCCAGCGACACGGCGAGGTTGTGCCGGGCCGCGAGCGCCGCCGAGTACTGCGGCTGCAACGCGATCGGCTGGGTGGCCAGGCCGCCGCCGACCTGCACCACGCGGCCCCAGCCGCGCTCCCGCATGGCGGGCACGAACGCGTGGATCATCCGCACCGCGGACACCACGTTGACCTGGTACGCGGTCACCCACAGGTCCGGGCCCGCGTCCCGCCACGGCACGAGGTCCGTGCCGCCCGCGTTGTTGACCAGGATGTCGACCGGTCCGCCCGCCCGGACGGCGCGGACCACCTCCTCCGCGCCGGCGTCGGTCGCCAGGTCGCCGACCGCCACGTCCACCCGGCGGCCGTGGCCGCGCACCTTCTCCGACACCACCGCGAGCTTGTCCCGGTCGCGGCCGTGGACCACGACGTCCGCGCCCTCGGCGGCCAGCAGGTCGGCCACCGCCGCGCCGATGCCGGAACTCGACCCGGTCACCAGCGCCCGTTTGCCGCTCAGCCCCAACTCCACGAACACTCCTCGTGACGGTCGTGCGCCGACGGCCCCTGGACGAGTGAACCCGGTCTTCGTCCAGGGGCCGTTTCCCCAGTCAGCCCTCGATGCGGGCCAGCAACTCCTCGGTCAGCGTCGCCAGCCGGGCCGCGTCCCGCGGCGAGAACAGCCCGTTGTGCACGCTCATCTCCGAGTACAGGTTGAACGCGGTCAGCGGTGCGGCCGGCGGGTTGTCCAGCAGCCGCAGGATCGGCGGGACGACGGCCGTGGCGGGCTTGGCCAGCGCCTTCTGCTGCTCGATGTACAGCGCGGTCTGCGGGTCGAACTCACCCACGAACCCGGTCGACGTGGTGCCGGGGTGGAACAGCACGTAGCGCACCGGCCCGTCGCCGTGCCGCTCGGCGAACGTGACGCCGAGCAGGTCGTCCAGCCGCCCGGTCATGAACATGGCGTTGACGCCGTCGTAGCGGCGGGTGCTCTGCAGGTCGTCCCACGCGACCGGGGTGTCGTGCCCCGGGCCCGCGACGTTCACGATCACCGGCCGCTCGGTCTTCTCCAGCGCGGGCCGCAGGCCGTAGCTGAACAGCAGCCGGCTCAGGTAGAACAGCGCGAAGTTGTCCTCCAGGCCCTCCGCCGTCTCCCGCCGGTACGTGCGGAAGAAGCGCGCGCACAGCACCAGGCCGTCGATGGCCGGGTTGGCGTCCAGGATCCGGTCGATCACGCTGCGGTTGGTCGACACGAGGCTGAGGTCGGCCCGGACGAACTCCAGGGAGCCGGGGGCGCCGTCCGCCTCGCCGACCAGCGCCGCGCCCTTCTCGGGGTTCGTGCCGAGCGCCACGACGTGGTCCCCGCGGGAAAACAGCGCCCGCGCCACGGCCGCGCCGATGCCGTCGGTGGCGCCCGTGATCACGAATGTCCTCTTCAACCCATGCTCCCTGGTTCTCGTTCTACGGTATTTGCCGCGATGAGGGCGAACTCAACGCATCGCCTCGATGACCCGGGCGAACGACATCATCTCGGGTTCGAGGACGCTGAAGTAGGAGATGCCGAATCGCTTGCGCGCCTCGTGCAGTTGCTCCACGCACTCTTCGAGCGTGCCGATCAGCATTGACGGCAACTCGACCAACTGGTCGGTGGTGAGGTCCAGGTCATTCTGCCACACATCGGTGACCGCGTGATCACCGCCCGGCGGCAATACGCGGTGCACCGGAATGTTGAGTTCGACGTCGTGCACCCGGTCGCCGAGGTGCGCGTGCACGAATTCCACGCGATGTGTCAACTCCTCGACGGTGCCCAGTTTGAGGCCGTCGCCGTCGCGGACGCGGGTGGTGCCGGTGAGCGCGATGACGTCGGCGCGCTCGGCGGCGAGCCGCAGCACCCGGTCGCCCCGGCCGGCGACCAGGACGGGCGTCGTGGTCGTCTCCTTGAGGTGGTCGACGGTGCGCTCCAAATGGGCGACCCGTTCGGCGGCGGGCGTCCACGGGATGCCGGCGGCGTCGAACTGGCCGCGCTCGTAGCCCGCGCCGAGGCCGACCTCGACCCGGCCGCCCGAGTACCGGTCGAGGGTCCGGATGTCGCGGGCCAGCACCGCCGGCTCGTAGAACGTCGTGTTGAGCACGAGCGTCCCGAGGCGGATGCGCTCGGTGGCCTCGGCGGCGAGCACCAGGGTGGGCAGCGGCGCGGGCATCCCGAGGTGGTCGGACACCTGCAGCACGTCGTAGCCCAGCTGCTCGGCGAGCTTGGCCTTGGCCACCCACTCGGCCCGGTCGACGGGCGTGAAGACGGTGACGGCGAAGCGGAACGGTCGCTCGTGCACGGTGGTCACGCGCTCCCCCTTCAGTACGGGCGCGCGGCCCGCGCCGCGCGCAGTGCCGAGCCCCACCAGGCGAGCCGGTCGAGCATGACCTTCGCGGCGGCCTCGCTGCCCGCCGCGTCGCGCGGCGCGCCGTCCACGAAGAGGTCCCAGACGTTGGTGAAGCTCACGGACTCGCGGACGGTCGTGGCGTGCAGTTCGGCGAACACGTGCCGCAGGTGCTCAACCGCGCGCAGGCCCGCGCCCGCGCCGCCGTAGGACACGAACCCGACGGGCTTGGCGTTCCACTCGGCGTTGTACCAGTCGATCGCGTTCTTCAGCGCGGCGGGCGGCGCGTGGTTGTACTCGGGCGTGACGATGACGAAGGCGTCGGCGGCGGCGAGCCTGTGCCCGAGCGCGTCGCGCACCCGCGCCGTGCCGTGGTCGGGCTGCCTGCCCGGCTCGGGCAGCACCAGCGGCAGCGGGTAGTCGAGCAGGTCGAGCAGGTCCACCCGGAAGTCCGGGTGGGTCCGGGCGACCTCCGCGAACCACCGCGCGGCGGTCGGCGCGAACCGGCCGTCGCGGACGCTGCCCACGACGACGGCGAGGCTGAGCGGTTCTCCGGTCATGACGAGACCTTTCCTGTGGTGGCCGTGCGGAGTCCGGCGAGGGCGACGGCGGCGCCGACCGCCGCGGCCGAGGTGACCAGCACCATCGCCGCGCGGGGCCCGCCGGTGGTGAGCAGCAGCGCGACCAGCGGCAGCGACACCACCGAGCCGAGCTGCACGAACGTCTGGTAGACCGGCACGGCCGCGCCGCGGCGCTCGGCCGGGACGGTCGCGGTGGCCTGGAGGTGCAGCGCGACGAACGACAGCACGAACCCGGCCTCGACCAGCAGCAGCACCGGCAGGACCGCGGTCGGGTACGGCTCGGCGGCCGGTCGGGCGAGGTAGAGGGCGTTGCCGGCGAGGCAGCACAGCGCGCCCGCCGCGATCAGCCTGGCCGTGCCGAACCGGCGCACCAGCCGGGGGCCGTGCGGGGCGGCCAGGACGAGCGGCAGGCTCGCGGGCAGCAGGGCGAGCGCGAGCTGCCACGGCGGCAGGTGCGCGAGCCGCGTGGTGACCAGCAGCATCAGCCCGATGTACGTGCCGTTCAGCACGGACGCGCCGAGACCGGCGCGCAGCAGCGAGCCGTCCCGCAGGACGGCGGCGTCCAGGGGCTGCGGCGGTTCGGCCGGCGAGCGCGGGACGACCTTCAGGCCGGCGACGAACAGCGCGAGCGCCACCGGCGCGGGGAACAGGAACGTCCAGTGCCAGTCGACCGCGCTCAGCACGCCGGACAACAGCAGGCCGGAGGTGAAGCCCGCCGCGCCGAACAGCGAGTACACCGAGACCGCGCGCCGCCGTGCCGCGCCTTCGAACACCGAGAGGATGATCGCCAGCCCGGCGGGCGCGGTGAGCGCGGCGCAGAAGCCCTTGACCACGCGGGTCGCGACGAGCACGCCGAGCGAGTCGGTCAGGCCCGCGACCACGGACGCGGCCGCGAACAGCAGCATCGCGCCCAGGTAGAGCCGCCTGCGGCCGACGCGGGCGGCCAGGTGCGGTCCCGGCACGAGCAGCAGCGCGAACCCGAGCGCGAAGCCGCTCATCACCCACTGCGCGTCCAGGGCCGTGATGCCGAACCCGGCGCTGAGCGGGGTCAGCGCCGGCAGCACCGCGGCGACCTCCAGGGCGTCGAGCAGCATGTTGCCCGACAGGACGAACAGCAGCGCCCACGCCTTGCGGTCCCGGTCGACGCCGTCACGCACGGGCGGGCGCCTTGTCCAGCAGGGGCGCCAGCTCGCGGCTGACCAGCTCCAGGTGCCGGGTCACCAGGTCGTCCGGCATCGCGGCGATGCTGGCCCAGAAGATGACGTGCCGGACCGGGAGCCCTTGGGTGCGTTCGAGGATGCGCGCGGCGGCCTCCTCGGGGGTCATGATCTCCAGCGCGCCCCACGGCCCCTCCTCGCGGCGGTCGCGGAACTCGCCCGGCTCCAGCAACGGCGGCGGTGGCGCGTCCGTGCCCTCGACGGACAGCTGCCGGTAGGTGTTCATCTGGTGCGCCAGGTGCGGCGCCACGCGCGGCCAGGCCGCGTCCGGGTCGTCGGCGAGCATCACCGGCAGCAGGTCGGACACGCGGGCGGACGCCGGGTCGTGCCCGCCCTCGACCAGCCCGTCGACGTAGTGCCGGAACATCTCGGGCGAGATGTGCAGCAGCCCGATCCCCAGCCGCCCGGCGATCCGGGCGCCGCGCGGGCCGTAGAACCCGCCCCACAGGGGAACCGGGTCCTGCACGGGCAGCGGCGTGATCCCGCCTTCCCGCCACAGCCGCTGGACTTCGCGGATGACCCGTTCGGTCTCGGTGAACCGGCGCGAGTGGTCCGCGCCGACCAGCTCGTACTCGGGCACGCGGTAGCCCGCGCCCAGGCCCAGCTCCAGCCGCCCGCCGCTGACGAGGTCCACCACGGCCGCCTCTTCGGCCAGGTGCGCGGGCCGGCGCAGCGCCGGCAGGGTGACGGCGGTGCCGATGCGGGCGTTGCGGGTGCGTGCCGCCGCCGCGGCGGCGAAGGTCAACGGCTGGGGCAGGTAGCCGTCGGGGAACAGGTGGTGCTCGGTGAACCACAGGCCGTCGGCGCCGAGCCGGTCGGCCTCCTCGCACAGCTCCAGGCTGCGCGCGTAGTGATCCGCCCACGGTCGTTCCCACTGCGCCGGGTTGCGCAGGTCGAAGAGGAAGCCGACGTCCATATCCAGTCTCCTTGGTCAGTTACGCCAGGTGCGCGCGCCCGCGAAGCCCGCGACGCGCTCGGGCCTGCGCCACCGCGCCGACCGCCGGGGCGCCTCTTCCGCCGCCGCGACGGCCGTGACGCGCCGCTGGAGGACGGCGGTCAACGCCGCCAGCTCCACCGCGTCGGGTTCGCCCTTCTCGACGCGCAGCAGCGGTCCGGGCGGTGGGTCCACCTCGCCGGTCACCGCGAACCTCCGGTCCCCGACACCGCCCGCGACCCCCGACAGCTCCCCGCCGCCCGCGGTCGCGCCCCGCAGGCCGCCGTCCGTCACCGCCGCCCGCCGGTCCTCGGCGCCGCCGGCCGCCGCCGGCCGGTTCGCGGCCGTCATTGCGGCGGGTTGCCGTGCTTGCGGCGCGGCAGGTCGGCGTCCTTGGTCTCCAGCATCGCGAACGTCCGGACCAGCACCTCGCGGGTGCGGCGCGGGTCGATCACGTCGTCCACCAGGCCGCGCTCGGCCGCGTGGAACGGGTGGACCAGGTGCTCCCGGTACTCGGCGATCTTCTCCCGCCTGGTCCGCGCGGGATCGGGGGACGCGGTGATCTCCCGCCGGAACACGACGTCCGCCGCCGCCTCCGCGCCCATCACGGCGATCTCGTTGGTGGGCCAGGCGTACGCGACGTCCGCGCCGATCGACCGCGAGTCCATCACGATGTACGCGCCGCCGTAGGCCTTCCGCAGCACCACCGACACCCGCGGCACGGTGGCGTTGCAGTAGGCGTACAGCAGCTTCGCGCCCCGCCGGATGATGCCGTCGTGCTCCTGGTCCACCCCGGGCAGGAAGCCCGGCACGTCGACCAGGGTCAGCAACGGGATGTTGAACGAGTCGCAGAACTGGACGAACCGCGCGCCCTTCTCGCTCGCCCGGATGTCCAGCACCCCCGCCAGCACCGACGGCTGGCTCGCCACGATCCCGACGAGCTGCCCGTCCAGCCGGCCGAACGTGCACACCAGGTTCTGCGCCCACACCGCGTGCACCTCGAAGTGGTGCCCGTCGTCCACGATCTCCTCGATCACGTCGCGCACGTCGTAGGACCGCGTGCCGTCCACCGGCACCCGGTCGAGCAGCCCGTCGCCGGGCCGGTCCACCGGGTCGTCGCCGCGCACCACGGGCGGCAGCTCGCGGTTGTTGGCGGGCAGCATGGACAGCAGCAGCCGCACGTCGGCCAGGCAGCTCTCCTCGTCGTCGTAGACGAAGTGCGCCACCCCGGACGCGCCGCCGTGCACCTCCGCGCCGCCGAGCCCTTCCAGCGAGATCTCCTCGCCGGTCACCGCGCGGACCACGTCCGGCCCGGTGATGAACATCTGCGAGATGTCGCGCACCATGAACACGAAGTCGGTCAACGCGGGCGAGTACGCGGCGCCGCCGGCGCACGGCCCCAGCATCACGCTGATCTGCGGGATCACCCCGGACGCGCGCACGTTGCGCTGGAAGATCCCGCCGTAGCCCGCGAGCGCCGACACGCCTTCCTGGATGCGCGCGCCCGCGCCGTCGTTGAGCGACACCAGCGGCGCGCCCGCCGCGATGGCCAGGTCCATCACCTTGTGGATCTTCTGGGCGTGCGCCTCGCCGAGCGCCCCGCCGAACGCGCGGAAGTCGTGCGCGTACACGAACACCCGGCGTCCCTCCACCGTGCCCCACCCGGCCACCACGCCGTCACCGTGCGGGCGCTTGGCCTCCAGGCCGAACCCGGTGGCGCGGTGCCTCCGCAACGGCTCCAGCTCGCTGAAGCTGCCCTTGTCCAGCAGCAGCTCGATCCGCTCGTACGCGGTCAGCTTGCCCTTCGCGTGCTGCCGCTCGGTGGCGCGCGGGTCGGGGCCGACCCTGGTCAGCTCCTTCACCGCGGCCAGTTCGCCGATCCGGTCGACGTGCGTGCCCGGTTCCCGGACTGTCGTCATGCTTCCCCCCGTCTCAGCCCAGCAGGGTCCCGCCGCTGGCGTCGATGAACGCGCCGGTGATCCAGCGCGCGTCCTCGGTGGCCAGGAACGCCACCACGTTCGCCACGTCCTGCGCCTTCGCGACCTGCTTGAACGCCGACAGCTGGGACATCGCCTCGACGACCTCCGGCAGGTCGAACACCGGGCTGCCGTTGTCGGTGATGCCCGGCGCGACGGTGTTCACCGTGATGCCGCGCGGCGCGAGGTGGCGCGCCATGTGCAGCGTCAGCTGCTCGATCGCGCCCTTGCTCATCGAGTACGCCAACTGCTCGGGGTTGGCGACCCGCGTGACGCCGGACGAGATGTTGACGATCCGGCCGTGGTCGGCCAGCAGCGGCGAGGCGCGCTGCACGATGAAGAACGGCGCCTTGGCGTTGACCGCCATCAGCCGGTCGAAGTCCTCCGGCGTCACGTCCTCCGGCGCGAGGCCGGCCGCGGTCTGCGCCGCCGCGTTGTTCACCAGGATGTCCAGCACCGTGTCGCCGGTGCGCTCGCGCAGGCCCTGCTCCAAGCCGAGGAACAGCTCGTGCACGTCGCCGGGCACGCCCAGTTCGGCGCGCACGGCGAACGCCCGGCCGCCGTCCTTCTCGATCAGCGCGACGGTCTCGGCCGCCGCCTCGTCGTTGGTGGCGTAGTGGACGGCGACCAGCGCGCCCTCCTCGGCCAGCCGCTGCGCGGTGGCCCGTCCGATGCCCCGGCTGGCGCCGGTGACCAGCGCGGTCTTGCCGTCGAGCTTGCCCATCGTGGTCCTCTCCTGGGGTCTGTCCCGTGGCGCGGGCGGCGTGCCGAGGCCGCTGACCATCCCGGCGAGGTGGGCCTGCACGACGTCGGACCGCATCAGCTCGCCGAAGACCTCGCGCAGCGGCTCCACCTCGGGTCCGCCGAGCAGCAGCAGTGCCTGCGCCTGGATGTTGGTCAAAGTCCGCTCGCCCGCGGCGCGCCGCACGGCGTCGTACCGCTCCAGCGGGCCGTCGCCGCCGCCCGCGAGCCGGGCGAGCAGCCGCTGCCCGAGTTCGGCGGCGTCCTGCAGCCCGAGGTTGAGCGCCTGGCCGCCGACCGGCATCTGCCGGTGCGCGGCGTCGCCCGCGAGCAGCACCCGGCCGCGGCGGTAGGTCGCGGCCTGGCGGCGGGTGTTGCCGAACGCGTTGAGCCACGTCGGCCGGCCGCCGCCGATGTCCTCGCCGGTGACCTCCGCCCACGCCTCGACGACCTCGGCGAACGTCGGCGGGCCCGAGCGCGGCGACGGCGTCGTGCCGAACACGTGCACCATCACGCGGGTGCTGCCGTCGGGCCAGCGGTGGGCCGTGGCCAGGCCGTTCGGGTGCCGCTCGAACCGCCGGTCGGGGATGTCGAGCCCTTCGACGTCGGCCCGCAGCATCTCCAGCGTGGCGTCCTGGCCGGGGAAGTCGAACCCGGCGAGCACCCGCACGGTGCTCTCCTCGCCGTCGCAGCCGACCAGGTAGCCGGCGGTGATCCGGTCCGCGCCGGCCACCGCGACGACGTGGTCCCCGTGCTGCCGCAGGTCGGTCAGCTCCCGGCCGCGCAGCACCCGCGCGCCCAACCGGGTCGCCCGGTCGCCGAGCACCTTCTCCAGCACGGCCTGCGGGCACTTCCACTGCCCCGCGAACCGGTGGCCGGGGTCGGCCGCGGCGAGGTCGAGCCGGATGCCGCCGAAGTGGCCGGGGCCGCCCGGCGGCAGGTCGCCGAGCGCCTCCAGCACGCCGCGCTCGGCCAGCACGTCCATGGTGCGGGCGTGCAGGGTCGAGGCGCGCGACTCGGTGGTGGGCTCGGTCAGGCGCTCCAGCACGGTGACCCGCGCGCCACCCGCGCACAGGTCGCCCGCGAGCAGCAGCCCGACCGGGCCCGCCCCGACCACGACGACGTCGGTGTCCATCGCGTCAGCGCCGCGCTTCCGCGTAGGTCTTGGCGTGGCCCAGGGTCGCCCGGCTGTTGTTGCCCAGCGCGTCGCGGACGAACGCCCGCGCCTCGGCCACGCCCGCGTCCGGGCCGAGCACCTTGGCGATGTTGTCCGGGTTGATGACCACCGTGTGCTGGGACGACGCCGTGGTGACCCCGTCGCCGTCCTCCTCGAACGTCCAGTACCCGGTGTGCAGGGTCATCAGCGCGGGCAGGGTCGTCTGCTTGTAGGCGATCTTGTGGTGCGGGAAGCAGACCCTGACCGACTCGGTGGTGTGCGACGAGCCGTCCTTGGTGAGGGTCTCCATCCGCAGCACCTGGAGGCCGGGCGTGTCCTCGGTCAGCACCACCGACGCCACGTGCGGCAGGCGCTCGGTCCACCGGCCCGCGTCGTAGACGAAGTCGTAGGCGTCCTTGGCCGCGCCGTCGATCGTGACGGAGTCCACGAAGGACAGGGTCAGCTCCGCGGTGCGGGTGGCCAGCTCGACGTTGGCCTTCAGCGACGGCAGCTCGGCGTTGCTGTTGCGGTCCACGGCCTCGTCGATCCACGCCAGGCCCTCGGGGTCGTCGTCGATCGCGCGGTAGGTGTGCAGCAGGCGCAGCCGGGTCCGGTCGCCCTGCGGCTCGACCACCCAGGTGCCGCTCATCTCCGCGACCGGCGGCGACGACACCTCCTGGGCGAACGTGATGCGCAGGTTGTCCGGGTCCAGCTCGCGGCGCGAGGTCCAGTTCTTGGGCTCGCCGTTGGCCGTGGCCCAGATCCGGATGCGCTCGCTGTTGCCGTCGCGCTCCAGGTGGTCGACGTACACCGAGGGCGGGAACAGCCTGGGCCAGTTCTCCACCTCGGCGAGCATGCGGTAGACGTCCTCGGCCGGCGCGTGCACGGTGATCTCGTGCTCGACCTCGCGGACGGGAAATCCGGTCATGGGTGTCCTCCCCGGTCGGTGCTGCTCAGAAGTTGCCCAGCCCGCCGCAGACGTTGAGCGCCTGCGAGGTGATCGACGCGGCGGTGTCCGAGGCCAGGTAGCCGACCAGGCCCGCCACCTCCTCCGGCGTGGAGTACCGGCCGAGGGGGATCTTGGCGGTGAACTTCTCCATGATCGCCTCCTCGGAGGTCTGGTACGCCGCCGCGTAGCCCTGCCGGACCCGTTGCGCCATCGGCGTTTCCACGTACCCGGGGCAGACGGCGTTGACCGTGATGCCGGTCGGCGCCAGCTCGTTGCCCAGGGCCTTGGTGAACCCGACGACGCCGTGCTTGGACGCCGAGTACGGCGCGCCGAGCACCACGCCCTGCTTGCCCGCGGTGGAGGCGATGTTGATGATCCGGCCGCGGTCCTTGGCCCGCATGCCGCCCGCGTTGAGCACCTCGCGGGTCACCCGGAAGACGCTGTTGAGGTTGGTCTCGATGACGTCCTCCCACAGCTCGTCGGCGATGTCGGCGGTCACGCCGCCGCCGCTGCGGCCCGCGTTGTTCACCAGCACGTCGATCGGGCCGTAGCGGTCCACGGCGGCCCGCACGACGCGGGCGATGTCGTCCTTGTCGCGCACGTCGGCGGTCGTGCCGTCGACGTCCAGGCCGTCGTCCTGGAGATCCTTGATGGTGCGCAGCAGCGCTTCCTCGCCGCGGGCGCACAGGAAGACCCGGTGCCCCTGCTCGGCGAGCAACCGCGCGGTGGCCAGGCCGATACCGCTCGTCGCGCCGGTGACCAGCGCGACCTTTCCGCTGTCGGTCATGGTCGTTCCTTCCGGGTCAGACCGCTCGGGCGGCGAGGTGGGAGTTGACGAGGTCGATCAGGGCGGCGGGCGTGCGGGCGTCGGCCAGCGCGTCCTCGTCCAGGGAGATGCCGTACTCGCGTTCGATGCGGCTGCCGGTCTCCAGCAGCGCCAGCGACTCGTAGCCCAGCTCCTCGAAGTCGCGCTCGGCGATGTCGCCGTCGAGGTCGACGGTCTCGTCGGCGCCGGCGCCCTCGCGGAGGATGCGTTTCAGGTCGTCGATGCTGAACGTCACGGACATGGTGGATCCTCTCGGCAGGTCTCAGGACGGGTCCGGTGCGCGCAGCACCATCGCGGAGTTGAACCCGCCGTGGCCGCGCGCGACCACCAGCGCGGCCCGCAGGTCCGCGCGGCGCGGCGCGCCCGTCACCAGGTCCAGCTCGTAGCGCTCGGCCGGGCGGGTGTGCACCGTCGGCGGGATCACGCCCTCGCGCAGCGACAGCAGGGCGGCGGCCAGGTCCAGCGGCGCGGCGCCGGAGTACAGCCGCCCGGTCCCGGTCTTCGGCGCCGTCACCGGCACCCCGCGCGGGCCGAAGACCTTGGTGATCGCCTCCGCCTCGGCCCGGTCCAGCTCCGGCACGGCGGCGGCGTCGGCGAACACCACGCCGATCTCGTCGGCCACCGCGCCCGCGTCGGTCAGCGCGCGTTGGATCGCCTTCTGCAACGTCGGCGCGCGGTCGGTGCCCGGCGCCGGGTCCATCGTGGACGCGTGGCCCGCGATCTCGCCGTAGACGCGCGCGCCCCGGGCACGGGCGTGGGCGCCGTCCTCCAGCACCAGCAGCGCGCCGCCCTCGCCCGGCACGTGGCCGGCGGCGTCCTCGTCGAACGGCAGGTAGGCGCGCCGCGGGTCGTCGCGCTCGCTGAGCCGGCCGCTGGTGAGCTGGGCGACCCAGCCCCACGGGCAGATCGACGCGTCCACCGCGCCCGCCAGCACCACCGACGTGCCGTTGCGGATCTGCCGCCGGGCCTGCGCCACCGCGTCCAGGCCGCCCGCCTGGTCGCTCACCACCACGCTGCTCGGGCCGCGCAGCCCGTTGCGGATGGAGATCTGGCCGCTGTTGACCGCGTAGAACCAGGCGAACGACTGGTAGGCGCTGACGTACTGGCCGCCCTTGCTCCACAGCGCCCGCAGCTCGTTCTGGCCGAACTCGAAGCCGCCGGAGTGGCTGGCGGTGATCACGCCGATGTCGTAGTCGGGCAGGTCGGACGGCGTCAGCTCGGCGTCGGCGAACGCCCAGTCGGCGGCCACCAGCGCGAGCCTGGTCATCCGGTCGGTCTGCGGCAGCAGCCTGCCCGGCAGGTGGTCCTCGGCGACGAAGTCGCGGATCTCGCCGGCGAGCCGGGCCGGGTAGCCCGACGCGTCGAACCGGGAGATCCGGTCCAGCGCGCCCACGCCCGCCAGGGTGTTGGCCCAGTAGGCGTCCACGCCGAGCCCGGTCGGCGCGGCCACGCCCAGGCCGGTCACCACGACGCTCACCGCCGCACCAACCCCGGGTCGGCCAGCACCACGGCGCTCTGGAAGCCGCCGAACCCGCTGCCGACCGACAGCACCGCGTCGGTCCGCCAGTCCCGGGCCACCAGCGGCACGTAGTCCAGGTCGCACTCCGGGTCCGGGTGGTGCAGGTTCGCCGTCGGCGGGACCACGTCGTGCCGCATGGCCAGCACGGACGCGGCGACCTCGATCGACCCGATCGCGCCCAGCGAGTGCCCGACCATGGACTTGATCGAGCTGACCGGCACGCGGTAGGCGTGCTCGCCGAGGCTGCGCTTGAACGCCGCCGTCTCGTGCCGGTCGTTCTGCCGGGTGCCGGAGCCGTGGGCGTTGACGTAGTCGATGTCCTCCGGGTTGAGCCGCGCCTGCGCCAGCGCGACCCGGATCGCCTCGGCCATCTCCCGGCCGTCGGGCTTGAGGCCGGTCATGTGGAACGCGTTGGAGCGGGTCGCGTACCCGGCGACCTCCGCGTACACCGCCGCGCCGCGGGCGCGGGCGCTCTCCAGCTCCTCCAGCACGAACACCGCCGCGCCCTCGCCGAGCACGAACCCGTTGCGGCTCGCGTCGAACGGCCGCGACGCGTGCTCGGGGTCGTCGTTGCGCGGCGTGGTGGCCTTGATGGCGTCGAAGCAGGCGACGGTGATCGGCGAGATGGGCGCGTCGGTGGCGCCCGCGACCATCACGTCCGCCGAGCCCTCGCGGATCACGTCGGTGGCGTAGCCGATCGCGTCCAGGCCCGAGGTGCAGCCGGTGGAGACGACCGTGCTCGGCCCCTCCGCGCCGACCGCCCAGGCGACCTCCGTCGCGAACGAGCTGGGCGCGAGGTAGTTGTACAGGTGCGGCACGGCGTACCGGTGGTCGACCAGCTCCAGCCGGCCGCCGTCGCTGACCGTCCGGTACTCCTGGTCCAGGCCCATCGTGGCGCCGACCGCGCTGCCGATGGTCACGCCCACGCGGTCGGGGTCGACCGACGAGAACTCCAGCCCGCTGTCCTCGACCGCCTGGCGCGCCGTGACGACGGCGAACTGGGCGGCGCGGTCCATCCGCCGGATCTCCTGGGGGCTCAGGCCGTGCAGCTCGGCGTCGAAGTCGACCTCGGCCGCCACCTGCGAGCGGAACGGCGACGGGTCGAAGAACGAGATCCGGCGGGTGGCGGTGCGGCCCGCGGTGAGCAGGTCCCAGAAGCTCTTCACGCCCGGGGTGCCGGGGGCGGTCACGCCGACCCCCGTGATCACCACTCGACGGTTGGTCACGGTGCGCTCCAGTGGTAGAACCGGCTCGCCATCGCGTCCGCGGGCGAGCGCCACGTCTTCGGGTCGTATGCCTCGATGAACGGCTTGAGGTCGTCGCTGATCCGGACGAAGCGCGGGTCGCCCTTGGCTTCCTCGATGCGCTCGCCGCCGTTGTCGTCGTCGAAGTCCTGCAGGTGGAAGTACAGGCCGCGGTAGTGGAAGAGCTGCCGCCGCCGCGTGCCCATGCGGGCGGGCATGTCGCTCTGGTCGAACTCCCGGAACAGCGCGGCCACGTCGCCCGCGGATCCGGGGTCCATCCGTGCCACGATCAAACTGCTGTGCATCGCTCCTCCGGTGCGTCAGCCGGTCGGCCCGAACCAGCGGTCCAGGGCCATCGGCAGGTCGTGGTGACTGCCCGGCGCGGCCCAGGCCACGTGGCCGTCGGGCCGGACGAGGACCGCCGTGGTCCCGCCGGGGAGGTCGTCGGCCGCGCTCGCGGTGACGACGTCGATCCGGTCGGCCCAGGGGGCCGCCCGTCGGCGCAGGACGGCGTTGTCCGCCAGGTCGAGCAGGACGCCGCGGCCCCGGCGCAGCAGCTCGGTGCTGCTGGTCCGGCGGTTGCCGCGGGTCAGGTCCAGGTGGGGCAGCCGCAGGCCGAGCAGCGGGTTCGCACCGCCGCCGACGTCGTAGCGGATGTCCAGGCCGCTCACCCGGGCGGCGAGGTGGCGTTCCACCTCGGGGTAGCGGAGCAGTTCGGTGAGCACGTCGCGCAGCGGCGACACCTCCGCGCCGCCGAGGATCAGCATGCTCTGCGCGCGGGTGTTGACCAGCAGTTGGCGGCCGACCTCGTGCCGTTCGGCGTGGTAGGTGTCCACGAGGGACAGCGGGGCGGTGCCCTTGACCACGGCGGCGAGCTTCCAGCCCAGGTTCAGCGCGTCCTGGATGCCGGTGTTCATGCCCTGGCCGCCCGCGGGCAGGTGCACGTGGGCGGCGTCGCCCGCGAGCAGCACCCGGCCGCGCCGGTACTCGACGACCTGGCGGGCGGCGTCGCCGAACGCGCTCACCCACACCGGCTCGGCGTGCGAGATGTCGGTGTCGGTCAGCCGCTTCCAGACCTCGGCGACCTCGGCGAACGCCGGCGGACCGGAGCGGCGGCGCGGCGGTGTGCCCCGCTCGCCCACGATGACCCTGGTGGTGCCGTCGGGCAGGCGCGCGGTCATCACCATCCCGCCGGGCACCTGCTCGCCGATCATCCGCGGCTCGATCTCGATGCCGCGCACGTCGGCCATGAGCAGCTCGGTCGTCGCGTCCGTGCCGGGGAAGTCGAACCCGGCCAGCTTGCGGACCGTGCTGCGGCCCCCGTCGCAGCCGACGAGGTAGCGGGCGCGCACCGTCTCGGAGGTGCCGCGGACGTGCACGGTGACGCCGTCCGCGTCCTCCTCGAACCCGACGAACTCGGTGCCGCGCCGGACGTCCGCGCCCAGCTGGCGCACCCAGCCCTCCAGCACGGCCTCGGTGCGCGACTGCGGCACCGTCTTCGCCGACTCCCGCGCCGCGCCGAGCACGCCGAGGTCCAGCGGGATGCCGCCGAAGTGCCCGAACGTGCCGGTCTGGATGCCGCCGAACCGCGGCAGCAGGCCGCGCTGGTCGAACACCTCCATGGTGCGGATGGTGAACCCGATGCCCCGCGACTCGCCGGTGCGCTCGGGCAGCCGTTCGAGGACGATCACGTCGACGCCCGCCAGCCGCAGCTCGCCGGCCAGCATGAGACCCGCCGGCCCCGCGCCCACGACAACGACCGATGCGTACACAGGCCCCTCCCCGGGGGTGGTGGAAGGTTTCATTCGGAGAGCCGGCAGACGACGGCGCCGGCGGCGATCGCGTCGCCCGGTTTCGCGGTGAGGCCGCGCACGACCCCGGCGCGGTGCGCCAGGACCGGTTGCTCCATCTTCATCGCCTCGACGACCAGGACCAGGTCGCCCGCGCCGACCCGCTGGCCCTCCTCGACGGCGACCTTCACCGCGGTGCCCTGCATGGGCGAGACCAGTTCGTCGCCGGTCGAGGCGGCCTTGCGCGGCGCCGCGCGCGGCTTGCGGACCGCCGTGGCGACGGGTCCGCGCGACGCGGGCGCGAGCGACGGCAGCGACACCTCCAGGCGGCGACCGCCGACCTCGACCACCACCGTCTCGCGCGGCGCGGTGGAGGGCTCGCCGTGCGGCTCGCCGTCGTAGGGCGGCACGCGGTTGTCGAACTCGGTCTCGATCCACCGGGTGTGCACGGCGAACGGCTCGCCCGCGAACGCGGGGTCCGCCACCACGGCCCGGTGGAACGGCAGCGTGGTCGGCACGCCGTCGACCTCGAACTCGGCCAGCGCGCGGGCCGCCCGGCGCAACGCCTGCTCGCGCGTCGCCCCGGTGACGACCAGCTTGGCCAGCAACGAGTCCCAGGCGGGCCGGACGACCGTGCCGCTCACCACGCCGGAGTCCAGCCGCACGCCCGGCCCGGACGGCGGCGCGAACCGCGTCACCGTGCCCGGCGCGGGCAGGAAGCCCCGACCGGGGTCCTCGCTGTTGAGCCGGAACTCCAGGGAGTGCCCGCGCGGCGCCGGGTCCACGTCGTCCAGCCGCTCGCCGCGGGCGATCCGGAACATCTCCCGCACCAGGTCGACGCCCGTGACCTCCTCGGTCACCGGGTGCTCGACCTGCAACCGGGTGTTGACCTCCAGGAACGAGATCGTGCCGTCCCGGGCGACCAGGAACTCGCACGTGCCCGCGCCGACGTACCCGACGTGCGCCAGGATCGCCTTGGACGCCCGGTACAGCTCGGCGACCTGCGCGGCGGTGAGGAACGGCGCGGGCGCCTCCTCGACCAGCTTCTGGTGGCGGCGCTGCAGGGAGCAGTCCCGGGTGGAGACCACCACGACGGTGCCGTGCCGGTCGGCCAGGCACTGCGTCTCCACGTGCCGCGGCCGGTCCAGGTAGCGCTCCACGAAGCACTCGCCCCGGCCGAACGCGGCGGTGGCCTCGCGCACCGCCGACTCGTACAGCTCGGGGATCTCCGCGCGGGTCCGGGCCACCTTCAGGCCGCGTCCGCCGCCGCCGAACGCCGCCTTGATCGCGATCGGCAGCCCGTGCTCGTCGGCGAACGCGACCGCCTCGTCCGCGCCGGTGATCGGCGCGGGGGTGCCCGCGACCAGCGGCGCGCCCACCTCGCGGGCGATGCGCCGGGCCCGCACCTTGTCGCCGAGCGCCCGGATCGCCTCCGGCGACGGCCCGATCCAGGTCAGGCCGGCGTCCAGGACGGCCTGGGCGAACGCCGCGTTCTCGGACAGGAAGCCGTAGCCGGGGTGCACGGCGTCCGCGCCCGACTCCCGTGCGGCGGCGAGCACCTTGTCGATGTCGAGGTAGCTCGTCGCCGGTGTGTCGCCGCCCAGCGCGAAGGCTTCGTCGGCCAGGCGCACGTGCGGTGCGTCCCGGTCGGGTTCGGCGTAGACCGCGACGCTTTTCAGTCCTTCGTCGCGGCACGCGCGGGCGACGCGCACCGCGATCTCGCCGCGATTGGCGATGAGCACTTTTCGCACGGTTGGACCCCCATCCCGTTTCGACCACGACCGTGCCCGGGCAGGTTCGACCGCCCCCGAAAAGAATTCGGGGGAAATGAGCGCGGACGCTCAGGCGGAACCGTTCTCCCGCATGTTCTCCGCGATCCGCCGCAGCACGTCGTTGGCCGCGAGGAACTCGTCCTGCGTGATACCGCGCAACTGCTTCTCGGCGTGCGCGTTGACCAGCACCTCGGCCCTCGCGTGCGCCGCGGCGCCGGCGTCGGTGGACGTGATCGCGTCGCCGTCCAACCGGGCCCAGCCGCGGGCGGCGAAATCCTCCACGACCGGGCGGTAGGACCGCTCGCGGTCCGCGACGAGGAACGGCGCGAACGCCTCGTCGATCTCGGGCACCGTGCGCACGCCGATGTGGATGGCGTGCAGCACCTGCCACTGCCTGCGGTTGAGTCCCACGTCCCGCAGGGCGGTCGTGGTGGCGGCGTCGAACGCCTGGTGCAGCAGGAGCAGCCAGTAGCCGATCCGCTTGGTGGTGTTCTGCTGGAGCATGGACCCTCCCCTGGTGCGGTGGCGGCCGGCGGTGGCGGCTAGCGGCCGTGGCCGCGGTCGTACGGGATCACCCAGAACGGCGTGAGCGTGATCCGGTCGAACAGCCAGCGGCCGTCCACCAGCGCGTACTCGTCGGCGAACCGGCCCGCGACCAGGTACGTCTCCTTGTCGAAGACGACCTTCTCCTCGAAGAAGCACACGCCGGTCGCCCGGTCCCCGTCGACCTCCACGTCGTGCCCGTGCACGAACTGCTTGACCAGCACCCCGGACGCCACCGGGTTGTCCGCCTCGATCCGCGCGGGCAGCCCGGCGAAGTACGCCGCGATGGCCGCGCGGCCGTCGGCCCGCCCCACCTCGCCGTAGTCGAGGTGGGCGTCCTCGGTGAACAGCTCGCCGACGCGGTCCCACGCGTCCTCGTTCACCAGCCGGGGCAGCCGGTTGCGCAATTCGTGCAGCGCGCGCACCTGCTCCAACTCGTGGACGCGCTCGGTAAGCGCTTTCAGCTGGGTGACCAGATCGGGTTCTCCGGGCATGGCACACCAAACCCTTCGTCACATTCGCGATCAGTGCCGCGGTCCCGATCCGGACTTCTGGCCGGAAGTGTCGTCCGGGGACCCGACTCATTCCTACGGGATTGATGCTGGCACGGTGCCTTCCGGACCGACAAGGGCCGCTCCCGGATACTACGGTCCACCCGCAAACTCGCCGCCGACGCCTTGTGATCCAAGTCACCGGGGCACGTCGCCGAATGGCCGCGCGACGGCCGGGGCACCGCCTTCACCCCAGCTGTTCCAGTGCGGCACGCAGCTCGTCACGCCCGGTGACGCCCAGTTTTTCGTAGGTGTTGGAAAGGTGGAACTCGACCGTGCGCAGCGCCAGAAACAGTTTCGTGGCGATCTCCCGGTTGGAGTAGCCCGCGACCACGAGTTGGGCGATGCGCGCCTGCTGACGGGTCAACGCGGGCCGCCGCGGCGGCGCGGCGACGGCGGCGAGCGCCCGCTCGGCCGACTGCGCCCGGTGCGGGTTGCCGGTCCGCCGGGCCAGCGAGGACGCGCACTGCAGCCGCTGCCGGGCCGCCACCACGTCACCGCGCGCGGCCAGCCGCACGCCCAGCTCGTGCTGCGCCCGCCCCAGCTCGGGCCACGCCTGCGCCAGCTCCAGCAGCTGCACGGCCTCGCGGAGCCGCTCCAGCTCGTGACCGTCGGCGTCCACGACGGCCAGGGCGCACAACGCGCGCCCGACCGTGCGCGACTCGCCCCACAGCACCGCGGCCTCGTACTCCTGGCGGGCCAACGCCACGGCGAGGTCGTCGCGCCCCGCCGCGAACGCCGCCAGCGCCGCCTCGCTGCGCCACGGCATCACCGCCGGGTTGGCCACGCCACGCGCGATCAGGTCCTGGCCGCACGTCAGGTACTCGGTCACGGCCGGCCCCGGCCGCCCCTCCGCCATGGCCACCGCCCCGCGGGTGGCGAGCAGCACCGGACGGCACCCGACCCCGGAGTCCAGCGCCTCGTCCATCCGGCGCTCCCGGGCCAGCGCCCGGGCGCCGTCCACGTCGCCGCACTCGGCCAGCAGCTCCACCGCCCACCCGACCGCGACCATCCGGGTCTCCAACGGCGTGTCGGCCGACATCAACGGCTCCAGCAACGCGTGCGCGCGCTCCACGTCGCCGAACAACCGCGCGATACGCGCCTGGAGCAACGCCACCACCCCGGAGACCTCGGGCCGGTCGGCGTTGAGCAGGCTGTGGGCGTCGGCGGCGACCAGTTCACCGCCGTAGATCAACGTCGACAGCGCCCGTGCGACGCACACCTCACGGCTCCGACAAGCCTCGTCCTCCAGCGCCTCTTCGGCGCACCGCACCGCGCCGCCCCAGTCCCGCCCGGCCACCAGCAGGCGCAGCGCCCGCTCGGCCGCGCACACCGCCCCGGAAGCCGCGTCGCCGTGCCTCACGGCTACCGACGTCCGGTGCCCCAAAGGCAGGAACGCCTCGAACAGCGGGGCGTCCCTACTCCGCCGAGACCACGGCCGACCCGCCGAATGCGCCATCCCGGCCCCCTCGTGAACGTCCCCACAGCGCCGCCCCTCACTCACGGCACACTCCTCGAAACCGGTCACGCTCGGCCGAACCACAGGTAACCCACAGTGATTCCATCCCTTTCAGTATCCAGAGGGATCCACTGCCGCACACCCCCCGCGCCCGCGACGATCCTGTGAACGCGAGCGATCTTCCGGTTCCGCTCGCGGTCGCCGACGCGCCGAGCTGCCACGTTGCCCTTTCGGGCGGAATTCCAGGGGTGTGAGGGACGAGACAGCCGTCCGCCGACGGCAGGCCCAGGGGTTCCCCGGTCGGTCGGGACCTTCGCCCGTGCGCGCCTGCCTCGCCGGGCCGCACAGTGGGGCGCGCAGTGGTTCGATCGGGTGAACGGACAGGAGCGTGGTCGAGGTCTCGGGGCGGCGGTAGCCCGGGTGGCCGACGTGCTCACCGCGCCGTCGCCGCACCACGGTTCCGACTCGCCCCCGACCTCATCCCGACGCCGGCCGCGTGCCGCCCGCCACCGACCCCCGGCACCGGGAACCGCGGCTTGCCGTGCGGCGCGGCTTGCCGTGCGGCGCGGCCCTCCACCACCTCCGCCCGGCACGGCGTCCGCCCCTCGCGCCCGGCACCGCGGGTGAACGTCAACTCGCGCCTCCTCGGCCACCGCGTCATCGTCAGCGGAGAACCCAGTCAACCGACGAGGAACCGGAGGAGCGATGCGCACATCGAGGCACGGGGTCCGACGGGCGGTGGCCGCGGTCGCCCTGGCGCTCGGGGCGGGCCTGCTCGCTCCCCCGACGGCGACGGCGCAGGACAACACCGGGACGTGCGAAGGCGGGCGGTTCAGCGCGCTGCCACCCGACGGCACCTCCGTGTCACGCGGACAGGTGATCATCTACCAGGTCGACATCCGAGTCGTCGACGGCGACGTGCTGGGCTGCCTGCGCGACGTGCGCCTGTCGCCGTTGCTCGATTTCGTCGTCGTCCGACCGGACGGCTACTACTCCCCCGAAGCGCAGGGCGGGCCGACCGTCAGCGTCGTCTACGACGGACCCCTGTCCCCCGGCACCTACCACGGCAGCGTCACGATGCGCGTCCGGGCCGACGCCCCGATCGGCGCCGTCATCGAGGCGAGCAGCGGGCCGATGATCCGCCACGTGGTGCGCGACCGGCCGGCGACCTGACCGGCTCAGCGCCGCTTGCGGCCCCAGCGGAAGTAGGCCAGCGGGCCGACGAAGTTCACCGCGATCGCCAACGCCCACCACTTCTTGCCGCCGTTGACCTCCGCGGCGGGGCGGCGGGCCAGGTCCGTCCACGCGGCACCCGCGAGCGCGACCTCGACCACACCCGCCACCACGACGGCCCACCGCCGGCCGGTGCTCAACCGCGCCCACGACTTGTGCTCGCTCACGTCCACGATGCCGCCCTTCCTCCGCCCGATGTCACGACGGCGACGTCCCGGGGGGACCGACCGGCCGGTGGTGGTCGGCGTCTCCGTCCATCTTGGAGCGCTGCACCCGCGAGTGCGCGACGGTGCACGTCATTCACGCCCACCTCGAACCGCTTGATCGTGACCACGCGGTCCTGCCGCGTGCCCGAGTCGGGAAGCACGTGCGGACATCGCGAATCCCTCCGCTGGGCAATCCCCTGCCGTCGACGGTAGCGAGCCCTGCGGTGGCGAGCCACACGAAGAGTCTTACGACGACCGCTCGCGCCCGTCGCCGGGCGGCAGTGACCGGAGGGATCCGGCGCGAATCCCGTGGCGCGTGTGTCGGCACCCATCAGCCGTGAGCACGGCACGTGAGGTCCACCAGTCACCTCACCTGCTCCACGCCCACCGTTTCCGCGCCCGGCCGTGTCGCCGCCGGCGGCAACGCTGTTCCAGCACGGTTGTTTGCGCTAACACGCAGCGGCGGTGGCAGCCACCCTGGGCCACGGGTAGAGCCTAATCAGCCGCGAAAGACCGCGCCTGTACTGCGGATTCGACATCATTCGATGGATGCCTCACGAACCGCTCTTGCCGTTAGCGCTCACATCCAGAGGCCACCAGCTCGTTGACGCTGTGCGCTCGGGTAGCTACATTGACCGAAAGGTAAAGGGCTTCGCCCGAAACATTCGGGCCGGGCCGCCAGGGTCGGCCGGGGACGCCGAGCTGCGGCGACCGTGCGCTGGGGACGCCGAGCGCACGGTCTTGAAGCCGGCGTCCCGGACGCTGTACCTGATCTTCCTCGGACTCGGCGGGTGGCACGGTGCTTCACGGTCGATCAACCTCGGGCACGAACGGCGAACCGGCGTCCACCCGGAGCCGCGCACTCGGGCGATCACCCGTGCCCCCCGGCATCCCGAGCCCGACGGGCCGATCCCGATCGACCTGCGCAACGTCCACGAAGGAGACGTCATGTCCGTGCAAAGACGCAGCTTCATGACAAGGTTCAGAGCGGCTCATGTCGGCGCCGCGGCGGTGAGCGCCGTGGTGCTGGCTTCGAGCGCGGTGCTCGTGGCGATGCCGGCGGGCGCCGCGGCCGCGGGGTGTTCGGTGAACTACGCCGTGGCGTCGCAGTGGCAAGGCGGGTTCAGCGCCAACGTGTCGATCACGAACCTGGGCGACCCGCTGAACGGGTGGACGTTGACGTGGTCGTTCGGCGCGGGCCAGACGGTGACGCAGCCGTGGAGCGCGTCGGTGACGCAGAGCGGTTCGGCGGTGACCGCGAAGAACGTGGACTACAACGGCTCGATCCCCACCGGCGGCTCGGCGTCGTTCGGTTTCAACGGGTCGTGGACGGGTAGCAACCCGGTTCCGACGACCTTCGCTTTGAACGGCGTGACGTGCACCGGTAGCACGACCACGACGACGACGACATCGTCGACAACGACGAGCACGACGACATCGACCACCACTACGACCACGACGCCCGGCGGGTGTTCGCTGCCGTCGACCTACCGCTGGTCGTCGTCGGGTGTGCTGGCGAACCCGAGGTCGGGCTGGGTCTCGCTCAAGGACTTCACCTA
>NZ_JBHYXZ010000019.1:0-918 GCF_042752395.1 Actinosynnema sp. NPDC059335
ACGTAGGACACACGCGTGTGTCCTACGTTCAGAACGCGTGTGTCCTACGTTCGGAACGGGTGAGGTGAGCGTTCGGGGGCAGGTGGGGGCGATCAGGGTCAGGTGGGGGAGAGGTAGAGCCAGGAGCCGTGCTCGCGGACGAAGCGGCTCCGCTCGTGCAGCACGTCGTGGTGGCCGCCCACGCGGTAGTGGGCGCGGAACTCGACCGTGCCGGTCGACTGGAACAGGGTGCCGTCGGCGCGGTCGAGGATCTCCAGGCGGGTCCAGCGCTGCTCCGGGTCCAGCTCCAGCGACGCCGGTCGGGTGGTCGGGTGCCACGTGGCCAGCAGGTAGTCCTCGTCGCCCACCGCGAACGCGCTGTAGCGGGACCGCATCAGCGCCTCGGCGGTCGGGGCCTTGCGCAGCCCCCGGTGGTACGGGCCGCAGCACGCCTCGTACGGCTCGCCCAGCCCGCACGGGCAGCGGTCGGGCGCGCTCATCCGGGCCGATCGCACGCGGTGCGGCCGGAACGGTCGTAGCGCACCCACGCCAGCGCGTTCTCCGCCTCCCGGTCACCGGCGGCGGCCTGCGCGGCCAGCGACGCGTGCACCTGGTACCGCAGGTCGGCGGGCACGGCGGGGTGCGTGAGCAGGTTCGCGCGGATCGCCGGCCGCGGGTCGTCGGCCAGCAGCGCCAGCGCCTCGGCCGGCGCGGCGGGGTCGGTCGACAACGCCTCGCGCACCGCGTCGTCCGGGTCGCCGGCCAGGGCCACGCCCCGCGCGACGGACATCGGTTCGGTCACCGCACCAGGATATAAGGCGAGCGGCGCCCCACCCGGTTTGTGCCCGGGCGCGGGGGGGGGCCCGGGGGGGGGCCCCCCTCGGCCCGGCCGTGGGGATCGGCGACCCGACGTTGGGCCGGTGGGAGGTCCGGTTGGAG
>NZ_JBHYXZ010000019.1:928-62531 GCF_042752395.1 Actinosynnema sp. NPDC059335
CCCCGGGGGCCCGTACTCGGGTTGGGCCCCCCCCACCTTTATCCCCGCGGCGGGCCCCCCCCCGGTGCCGGCGCGGGGGGGGGGGGGCCCCCGCTGCGAGGGCTGGGCTACGGCGTCAGCCGCACGCCGCACCGTTCAGAGTGGGAGAAGTGAACGGTGGGGTACCGCCGCTGAAGCTCGCGTTGTAACCGATGGTCGCGGTACCACCGGTCGCGAGCGCGCCGTTCCAGGAAGCGTTGCCGACGCGGACGATGTCGCCGCTGTCGGTCCACGTCCCGTTCCAGCCCTGGGAAACGGTCACACCGGGCGCGGAGAACGTCAGGGTCCAGCCGTTGATCGCAGCGCCCCGGTTCTCGATGACGATCTCACCGGTGTAACCGCCCGACCACTGGCTCACCACGCGGTGCGTCACCCGGCATGCGCCCCCTGGAGGCGATGTGGTGGTCGTGGTGGTCGTGGTCGTGGAGGTAGTGGTGGTGGTGCTCGTGGTCGTGGTCGTGGAGGTAGTGGTGGACGTCGGGCCGGCGGCGATGGCCAGGTCGTAGGCGCGCTGCGGCACGAACTGGCCCGCCGGTGCGATGCAGCCGTCGGCCTCGCCGGGCAGCTTCACCCAGAGGAACCCGGCGATGCGGGAGTCGCCCGTGTTGGTCGTGCTGGGCGTGCCGATGGCGCGCCCGGCCGGGTCGCACCACTCGGTGCCCAGCGGGCCGTTGCCGTTGCGGCTGGTGTCGATCACGGCGGTGAGCCTGCCGTCGCCCACGGCGTTGAGGATGTTCTTGGTGTAGGCCACCTCGTCGGACGTGCGGCGGTAGTTCGACACGTTCGAGGCGATGCCGTCGGCGCTGTTGGAGATGTCGGCGGCGCGCAGCCGGTTGGCGGCCTCCGACGGGGTCAGCCACGCCGAGTTGCCGATGTCGTAGTAGACCTTGGCCTGCCCGGAACCGGCCTTGAGCTTCTTGCCCGCGTAGGCCATCGACGCCCTGGTCTGGCTCTGCTGGTCGGCGCTCTGGCAGTTGCTCATGATCGGCAGCACGTCCGGTTCGAGCACGATCCACGCGGGCCGGCCCGCCAGCCCCGCCGCGACCTCGTCAACCCAGGCGCGGTAGGCCTCGTGGGACGGCGCGCCGCCGCCACTGGCGCCACCGCAGTCGCGGTTCGGGATGTTGTAGACCACCATGATCGGGATCTTCCCGGCCGCCGCCGCAGCGCCGACGTAGGAGCTGACCTCCGAACGCACCGTCGAGGTGTTGGTGGTGGTGAACCACCGCGCCGCCGGCACGGAGGCGATCCGGTCGCGGATCACCGCCGCACGGGAGTCGCCGGGGTTGGCGGCGACCCACCTGGCGCTGGAGGTGTTCGGATCGACGTAGAACGCGGAGTCGGCTGCCTGCGCCGTGGTGGCGCCGCCGCCGAGCACCAGGGCCACCGCACTGGCGACCAACGCGCTGGACAGGGCACCGGCCGTGGCCAGCCTGGCCCTGTGCCGCGGTTGCCGGGCGTCGTGGCCGGTAACGTGCGTGATGTGTGCTCGCATCGGAAGGTCCTCGCAGCGTCGGTGCTGAACGGGGGCTGACTCCACCTGGGAGCGCTCCCAGGTGGCAGGACTGTAGCCAGTCGGAAACGGTGAAGAAAAGAGGCCGTGATCGACCGGTGCCCCGCACCGGTTTATACGGTCCGTGAAGAAAACGCCGAATGAACCGCACCTGAGACCGGTCGCCTGCCGATGAACGCGGCGTTCGCCACTCACAGTCATATTTTCACCGCGCCATTGCGCCGTTCGAGTGAGTGAGACCCGGATCACGGCCCGTTCGAAGTTGATGTCGAAAAAGTTGTCGAATTAGGCCGTGTGATGGCGCTGGTGCTGCGCCGAAAAGCCCAAGTCTGGTGCTTTAAACCGGACATTCCTAGTCTGGGAACGCTCCCAGCCCTTCTCCCCGGACCCTGTCCCGACCCGGAGGCACCGCAATGACGCGCAGCCCCTCCCGACCCCTCGCGGTGGCGGTGACGACGGCCCTCCTGGCCTCCGTCGCCCTCGCCGCCACCGTGCTCGTGCCGCACCTGCGACCCGTGGCCGCCGCCCAGGTGGCGACCCAGGCCGACCCGCGGGTCGAGCAGTTGCTCGCCCGCATGTCGCTCGACGACAAGGTCGGCCAGATGACGCAGGTCGACCGCGGCGCCCTCGCCGCCACCTCCGACCTCGCCACCTACCGGATCGGCTCGGTGCTGTCCGGCGGCGGTTCCGCGCCGAGCCCGAACACGCCCCAGGCGTGGGCGGACATGTACGACGGCTTCCAGCGCGCGGCGATGTCCGCGCCGCTGGGGATCCCGCTGATCTACGGCGTGGACGCCGTGCACGGGCACAACAACGTGCGCGGCGCGACGATCTTCCCGCACAACATCGGCCTGGGCGCCACGCGCGACCCCGACCTGGTCAAGCGCATCGGCGAGGTCACCGCGACGGAGGTCGCGGGCACCGGCATCGACTGGAACTTCGCGCCGTGCCTGTGCGTGGCGCGCGACGACCGGTGGGGCCGCACCTACGAGTCGTTCGGCGAGGTCCCGGAGATCCCGACCGCGATGACGACCTACATCGACGGCCTCCAGGGCGCGACGCTCGGCGGCACGCCCGGCTCCGTGCTCGCCACCGCCAAGCACTTCATCGGCGACGGCGGCACCGAGGGCGGCGACGACCAGGGCGACGCCCGGATCAGCGAACAGGAGCTGCGCGCGGTGCACCTGCCGCCGTTCCGGGCCGCCGTCGACCGGGGCGTCGGTTCGGTGATGATCTCCTACAGCAGCTGGAACGGCGTCAAGGCGCACGGCCACCGCTACCTGATCACCGACCTGCTCAAGGGCGAACTGGGCTTCACCGGGTTCGTGGTCTCCGACTGGGCGGGCATCGACCAGCTCGACGGCGCGACCGGGTTCACCGGCGCGGAGGTCGCCGCGGCCGTCAACGCGGGCATCGACATGGTGATGGTCCCGACCGACTACCGGCGGTTCACGAGCCTGCTCAAGGCCGAGGTGCAGGCCGGCCGGGTCAGCACGGCCCGGATCGACGACGCCAACCGCCGCATCCTGACCAAGAAGTTCGAGCTGGGCCTGTTCGAGCGCCCGCTCACCGACCGCTCGCTCACCTCGACCGTCGGCTCGGCGGCGCACCGCGACCTGGCCCGCCAGGCGGTGCGGCAGTCGCAGGTGCTGCTGCGCAACGACGGCGTGCTGCCGCTGGCCAAGTCCGGCAAGTACTTCGTGGCGGGCAAGTCGGCCGACAACATCGGCTACCAGAGCGGCGGCTGGACGATCACCTGGCAGGGCGGCAGCGGCAACACCACCCCCGGCACCACGATCCTGCAGGGCATCCGCGACCTGGTCGGCTCGCGCGCCACGATCACCCACGACCGCTACGGCGCGGGGGTCGACGGCTCGTACACCGCGGCCATCGCGGTGGTGGGGGAGACCCCGTACGCGGAGGGCCAGGGCGACCGGCCGAACGGCCTCGGCCTGGACCGCGAGGACCTGGAGACGATCAACCGGCTGCGCTCGGCGGGCATCCCGGTGGTCGTCGTGCTGGTCTCCGGGCGCCCGCTGGACCTCGTCGGCCAGCAGGGGAGCTGGAACGCGCTGCTCGCCTCCTGGCTGCCCGGCACCGAGGGGCGCGGCGTCGCGGACGTGCTGTTCGGGGACTACAACCCGACCGGCAAGCTGCCCGTGACCTGGATGAGCAGCAGCTCGCAGCAGCCGATCAACGCCGGTGACGGCAAGCCCGCGCTCTACCCGCTGGGCCACGGGCTGAGCTACGCCCCGACCACGACCACCACGAGCACCACCACGACGACCGCCACCACGACCACGACGACGACCACCACCACGGCACCACCGCCCGGCGGCTGCACGGCCACCGCCCGCATCACCTCCTCCTGGCAGGGCGGGTTCCAGGCCGACGTCACCGTCACCAACACCGGCGCCGCGCGGTCGAACGGCTGGACGGTCACCTGGACGAGGGGCGTCGACCACACGATCAACTCGCTGTGGAACGGCAGGTTGACCCAGAGCGGCACCTCGGTGTCCGTGGACGACGTGGGCTGGAACGGCGCGCTCGCCCCCGGCGCTTCGGGGTCCTTCGGGTTCACCGCGTCCGGGACGGCGACCCTGCCCGAGCTGACCTGCCGGGTTCGGTAGCGGCGGCCCGCGGTGACCTTCTGGGAGCGCTCCCCCACGCTGCGTCATTCGGCGCAGCGCGGGCCGACATTCGGCCCACGACCTGAGGGCTGCCGAGCCGAATTTGTCAAGCCTTTGTGGCTGAACCCTCTTTTCACGGTGTTTCGATGCCGTTACAGTCCCCGACTGGGAGCGCTCCCAGAAACCTCCACCGCCCTGCCCCTCGGAGGCACCGCATGCGACGACGCATGTCCGGGGCACTGGCCGGCACGCTAGCCGTGCTGGTCAGCGCCGCGACGCTGACCCCGTTCCAACCGTCCGCGACGGCCGCGCCCGCGTTCAACTACGGCGAGGCCCTGCAGAAGTCGATCTGGTTCTACGACGCCCAGCGGTCCGGCGACCTCCCCGCGGACAACCGGGTCAACTGGCGCGGCGACTCGGCGCTGCGCGACGGCAGCGACGTCGGCCTCGACCTCTCGGGCGGTTTCTACGACGCGGGCGACCACGTCAAGTTCGGCCTGCCGTTCGCGGCCACGATGTCGATGCTCGCGTGGGGCGCGGTCGAGAACCGGGACGCCTACGAGGACTCGGGTCAGCTGCGGCACCTCATGGCGAACCTCAAGTGGGGCACGGACTGGATCATCAAGGCGCACCCGTCGCCGAACGTGGTCTACGGCCAGGTCGGCAAGGGCGACGACGACCACAAGTGGTGGGGCGCGGCCGAGGTCATGCAGATGGCCCGCCCGGCGTACAAAGTGGACGCCTCCTGCCCCGGCTCGGACCTCGCCGGCGAGTACGCCGCGGCGATGGCCGCGTCGTCCATGGTGTTCAAGCAGACCGACCCGACGTACGCGGCGACCCTGCTGACGCACGCCAAGCAGCTCTACAGCTTCGCCGACACCTACCGCGGCAAGTACAGCTCCTGCATCACCGACGCGGCCAACTTCTACAACTCCTGGAGCGGCTACCAGGACGAGCTGGTGTGGGGCGCGGCCTGGCTGTACCGGGCCACCGGCGACGCGAGCTACCTGACCAAGGCCAAGGCGGAGTACTCGAAGCTGTCCACCGAGCCGCAGACGACCACCCGGTCCTACCGGTGGACGATCGCCTGGGACGACAAGTCCTACGGCGCGTACGTGCTGCTGGCCAAGCTGACCGGCGAGGCCGAGTACATCGCCGACGCCAACCGCTGGCTCGACTACTGGACCACCGGCTACAACGGCAACCGGGTGCGGTACTCGCCGGGCGGTCAGGCGCACCTCGACACCTGGGGCTCGCTGCGGTACGCCGCCAACACCGCGTTCGTCGCCCTGGTCTACGGCGACTGGCTGCGCGAGCGCGACGCCGCGAGGGCCGCCACCTACCACGACTTCGGCGTGCGGCAGATCAACTACGCGCTCGGCGACAACCCGCGCAACTCAAGCTACGTCGTCGGCTTCGGCGCGAACCCGCCGCGCAACCCGCACCACCGCACCGCGCACGGCGCGTGGGCCGACACCATGCAGGAGCCCGCGACCAGCCGGCACGTCCTGTACGGCGCGCTGGTCGGCGGTCCCGGCACCAACAACGACGCGTACAAGGACGACCGCACCGACTTCGTCGCCAACGAGGTCGCGCTGGACTACAACGCGGCCTTCACCGGCGCGCTCGCCCGGCTCTACAAGGAGTACGGCGGCACGCCGCTGGCCAACTTCCCGGTCGCCGAGGCCACCGACGGCCCCGAGCTGACCGTGCAGGCGTCGGTCAACCAGAGCGCGCCCGGCTTCACCGAGATCAAGGCGTTCGTCATCAACAAGACCGCGTGGCCCGCCCGGATGTTCAACGGCTCGCTGCGCTACTACTTCACCCTCGACGGCGCCACCACGCCCGACCAGATCACCGTCACCACGAACTACAACCAGTGCGGCACGCCGACCGCGCCCAAGCAGCACAGCGGCTCGGTGTACTACGTGGACGTGCCGTGCCCCGGCGTCTACCCCGGCGGCCAGTCGGCGCACAAGCACGAGGTGCAGTTCCGCATCACCAGCGCGGGCAGCTGGGACCCGTCCAACGACTGGTCCTACGCGGGCCTGGGCACGGGCAACACGGTGGCGCTGACCGACCGCGTGGTGCTCGCCCAGGACGGCAAGGTCCTGTGGGGCAACGAGCCCGGCCCGGCGGTCGTGGACCGCGAGGCGCCGACCGTCCCGCAGGCGCTGCGGGTGGTCACCGGCTCGAACAACACCTACACCCTGAGCTGGACCGCCTCCACCGACAACGTCGGGGTGACCGGCTACGACGTGCTGCGGGCGGACGGCACGGTCGTAGGTGCCACGGCCACCCCGACGTTCCCCCTCTCCGGCCTCGCGCCCGGCGTGCACTCGTTCTCGGTGCGGGCCAGGGACGCGGCGGGCAACGTGTCCGCGGCGAGCACGCCGGTCACCATCACGGTCGCCGACAACGGCGACCGCCAGGCGCCGACCGTCCCGGGTGGACTGACCGCCTCCGCGATCTCCAGCACGGGCGCGACGCTCACCTGGACCGCCGCCACCGACAACGTGGGCGTGACGGGCTACGACGTGCTACGGGCGGACGGCACGGTCGCGGCGACCACGACCGGCGTGAGCCACCAGCTGACCGGCCTCGCCGCCGACACCTCCTACACGTTCGCCGTGCGGGCCAGGGACGCCGCCGGCAACACCTCCGCGGCGAGCACCGCGGTGACGTTCCGGACCAGGACCGGCGGGGTGACCGGCACGCTGGCCGTGCAGCAGCGCGGCAACGGCGGCGCGACCGCCAACCAGATCGGCGCCACGCTCGCCGTGGTCAACCGCGGCACGGCGGCGGTCGACCGGTCCACCGTGACCCTGCGGTACTGGTTCACCGGCGAGTCCGCGAACGCCAACTACCAGGTGTTCTGCGACTGGGCGGTGGTCGGCTGCGCCAACGTCCGCGCCACCGTGGTGAAGCTGCCCAGCGCGCGCACCGGCGCGGACGCCTACCTCGAGGTGTCCTTCGCCTCGGGCACGCTCGCCGCGGGCGCGAGCACCGGCGACATCCAGCTCCGGGTGGCCAAGTCCGACTGGTCGTCCTTCAACCAGGCCGACGACCACAGCTACCGGGTCAGCTCGACCCTCACCGACTTCGACCGGGTGACCGCCTACACCGGCGGCGCCCTCGCCTGGGGCGTGGAGCCCTAGCACCCCGAGACTCGGCACGGGGCGTTCTGCGCGCCCAGGCGTCCCGTGCCGACCCCACTCCCCGCCACGCCCTTTCAAGCTCGCGGGTCAATGGCTGATCCGTGCAGGAGGAGGACGCATGAGGTACCGCACCAGAGCGGGACGGTTGCGCACCGGTCCGCTCGCGCTGATAGCCGCGGCGGCGACCGCCGCGGGTGTTATGCCGTTCGTCGCGCCGGTGGCGAACGCGGCCGTGGCGTGCACGGTCAACTACCAGGTCACGAGCCAGTGGCAGGGTGGCTTCGGCGCCAACGTGTCGATCCGCAACGAGGGTGACGCGGTCAACAACTGGCGCCTCACGTGGACCTTCCCGGACGGCCAGCGCGTGCAGCAGGGCTGGAACGGCACGTTCAGCCAGAGCGGCAGCGCGGTGACCGTGGCGGCCCCGAGCTGGTCGCCCAACCTGGGCACCGGCGCGACCGTCACGCCCGGCTTCAACGGCTCGTGGAGCGGCCAGAACCGGCCGCCGACGGACTTCGCGCTCAACGGCACCCGCTGCACGGGCCCGAACGTCAACGTCAACCCGACGGTGTCGCTGACCTCGCCGACGCCCGCGCAGACGTTCCAGTCCGGCCAGGCGATCCCGCTGGCGGCCACCGCGACCGACAGCGACGGCACCGTCGCCAAGGTCGAGTTCCTGGCCGACGGCGTCGTCGTCGCGACCGACACCTCGGCCCCGTACACGGGTTCGTGGACCGGCGCGACCGTGGGTGAGCACGCGATCGTGGCCCGCGCCACGGACGACAAGGGCGGCATCGGCAACTCCAGCATCGCGAGCATCAGGGTCATCGCGGGCCAGGCGATCCAGGCCAGCCCGGCGTCGCTGACCGTGCGGCAGGGCGCCACCGCCACCTTCGGCGTCTCGCTGGCCACCGCGCCGACCTCGAACGTGACGGTCAGCGTGGCCCGCTCGGCCGGCAGCACCGACCTCACGGCCGCTCCGACGACGCTGACGTTCACCCCGACCAACTGGTCGACCAAGCAGAACGTCACGGTCACCTCGGCGGCCAACGGCGGCACGCTCGCCACGGCCACCTTCACCGCGAGCGCCACCGGCGCGGCGTCGGCGTCGGTCGAGGTCCGCGAGACCAGCGCCGACACCTCGCCGTTCGAGCAGGAGTTCCTGGACCTCTACGCCAAGATCAACGACCCGGCGAGCGGCTACTTCCGCACCTTCTCCGACGGGCTGAAGGTGCCGTACCACTCGATCGAGACGCTGATGGTCGAGGCGCCGGACCACGGTCACCAGACCACGTCCGAGGCGTTCAGCTACTACCTGTGGCTCGAGGCCAGCTACGGCAAGATCGTGGGCGACTGGGCGCCGTTCAAGAAGGCCTGGGCGTCGATGGAGAAGTACATCATCCCGGCCCGGGCGGACCAGCCGACCAACGACAAGTACGACGCGTCCAAGCCCGCGACGTACGCCCCCGAGCACCCGCGGATGGACCAGTACCCGTCGCAGCTCGACTCGAACGTGCCGGTCGGCCGTGACCCGATCGCGGCCGAGCTGAAGTCCGCGTACGGCACCAGCGACATCTACGGCATGCACTGGCTGCTCGACGTCGACAACACCTACGGCTTCGGCCGGTGCGGCGACGAGTCCGACGCGGCGCCCGCGTACATCAACACCTACCAGCGCGGTTCGTCCGAGTCGGTGTGGGAGACCATCCCGCAGCCGTCCTGCGACACGTTCGCGCACGGTGGCCCCAACGGCTTCCTCGACCTGTTCACCAAGGACGCCAGCTACGCCAAGCAGTGGAAGTACACCAACGCCCCGGACGCCGACGCGCGTGCGGTGCAGGTGGCCATGCTGGCGAACGAGTGGGCGACCGAGCAGGGCAAGGCGAGCGAGATCTCGTCGGAGCTGGAGAAGGCCGCCAAGATGGGCGACTACCTCCGCTACGCCATGTTCGACAAGTACTTCAAGAAGATCGGCAACTGCACCAGCCCCAACTGCGCGGCCGGTACCGGCAAGGACAGCGCGCACTACCTGATGTCCTGGTACTACGCGTGGGGTGGCGCGACCGACACGTCGGCCGGCTGGGCGTGGCGCATCGGTGACGGCGCGTCGCACCAGGGCTACCAGAACCCGCTGGCGGCCTACGCGCTGGCGAACGTGCCGGCCCTGAAGCCGAAGTCCGCGACCGGCCAGCAGGACTGGGCCACGTCGATGACCCGGCAGCTCGAGCTGCTCCAGTGGCTGCAGTCCGCCGACGGCGCCATCGCCGGTGGCGTGACGAACAGCTGGGAGGGCCAGTACGCCGCGCCGCCGTCGGGCACGCCGACCTTCTACGGCATGTTCTACGACGCCCACCCGGTGTGGCGCGACCCGCCGTCGAACCGCTGGTTCGGCTTCCAGGCGTGGCAGATGGAGCGCACCGCCGCCCTGTACGAGAAGACGGGCAACGCGGCGGCCAAGAAGATCCTCGACAAGTGGGTCCCCTGGGCCATCGCGAACACCACGGTCGGCGCCAACGGCCAGTTCCAGATCCCCTCGGACCTGGAGTGGACCGGCGCGCCGGACACCTGGAACGCCTCGAACCCGGGTTCCAACGCGAACCTGCGCGTCCGCGTGCTCAACTTCAGCCAGGACGTCGGCATCGCCGCGTCCTACGCCAAGACCCTCCTCAACTACGCGGCCAAGTCGGGCAACGCCCAGGCGAAGACCGTCGGCGAGGGCCTCTTGACGGCGCTGCTGGCGCACAAGGACGACAAGGGCATCGCGGTGCCGGAGGAGCGCAAGGACTACAACCGCTTCGACGACGTCTACAACACGTCGACGCGTGAGGGTCCGTACGTGCCTTCGGGCTGGTCGGGCACCATGCCCAACGGCGACCAGATCAAGCCCGGCGTGTCCTTCGTGGACATCCGCTCGATGTTCAAGCAGGACAAGGACTGGCCGAAGGTCCAGGCGTACCTGGACGGCGGCCCCGCGCCGACCTTCACCTACCACCGGTTCTGGGCGCAGGCTGAGATCGCCACGGCGTTCCAGCTGCACGTGGAGCTGTTCGGGTAGACCCGCGAAGGTCGCCGGCACCCCCCTCACGACGTGGTGAGGGGGGTGTTCGGCGTGTCGTGCAACGTCTCAAATGTCGAATGCGTTCGACGCCCCAACGCCGATGAAACAACCGTGAAACTTCGGTGTTGACTCGGGTGAGAGAGCTGTGCCACATTTCTGGCACCCCACCTGCTGGCCCCCCGGTCGGCGACGATTTCGCAGCGATCGAAACGATTCGATTCAGTGAGCTGCAGGTTCGAACAATTCGACGACCGCGAGAGGTGTGCCGTGGCCCCGTTGCCGTTCCGCGACCCGGGTCTGCCGGTCGAGGACAGGGTGACCGACCTGCTCGGCAGGTTGACCGACGAGGAGAAGGTCGCGCTGCTGCACCAGCACCAGCCGGCCGTGCCGAGACTGGGCCTGGCCGGGTTCCACACCGGCATGGAGGCGTTGCACGGCGTCGCGTGGCTCGGGCCCGCCACGGTGTTCCCGCAGGCGATCGGCCTGGCGTCCTCGTGGGACACCGGCCTGGTGCGGCGGGTCGGCGAGGCGACGGGCGTGGAGGCGCGCGGTTTCCACCACCGCGACCCGGTGAAGCACGGCCTCAACGTGTGGGCGCCGGTGGTGAACCCGTTGCGGGACCCGCGTTGGGGCCGCAACGAGGAGGGCTACTCGGAGGACCCGACGCTCACCGCGGCGATGGGCACGGCGTACGCGAGCGGCCTGCGCGGCGACCACCCCCGCTTCCTGCGGACCGCGCCGACGCTGAAGCACTTCCTGGGCTACAACAACGAGGACGACCGCTGCGTCACGTCGTCGGACCTGCGGCCGCGGGTGCTGCACGAGTACGAGCTGCCGTGCTTCCGCGGTCCGGTCGAGGCGGGCGCGGCGGTGGCCGTGATGCCGTCGTACAACCTGGTGAACGGCCGGCCGGCGCACCTGAGCCCGTTGCTGGAGCAGGAGGTGCAGACGTGGTCGCCGGACGGGGTCGCGGTGGTCAGCGACGCCTACGCGCCGTCCAACGTGGCCGGGTTGCAGGCGTACCTGCCCACCCAGGCCGAGGCCCACGCCGCGCTGCTCCACGCGGGCCTGCACAGCTTCACCGACCAGGACGACGACCCGACGCTGCTGATCGAGAGCGTGACCACGGCGATCAAGGACGGCCTGCTGGACCAGGAGGTGGTGGACCGGGCCGTCGGCCGGGTGCTGGCGCTGCGGTTCCGGCTCGGCGAGTTCGACCCGCCGGAGGACAACCCGTACGCGGCCATCACCTCCGACGTGATCGGCACGCACGGCGAGCTGGCGCTGGAAGCCGCACGGCAGGCCGTCGTGCTGCTGCGCAACGAGTCGGCGCTGCCGCTGACCGCGGGCGCCGCGCTGGCCGTGATCGGCACGCACGCCGACACCCTGTTCGAGGACTGGTACAGCGGCACGCTGCCGTACCAGGTGACCGTCCGCCGTGGACTGGAGGAGTTCGCCCCCGTCACCTTCGTGGAGGGCGTCGACCGGATCGCGCTGCGCGCGGCGGACGGCCGCTACCTCGGGGTGCGCGGCGGCGTCGTGGGGCTGGGCGAGCGGGCGTTGTTCGACCGCTTCGACTGGGGCGACGGCGTGTGGACGCTGCGCGACGTGGGCTCGCGGCGCTTCCTGGGCGTGGCCGAGGACGGCTCGCTGGTCGCCACGGCCGCCATGCCGGGCGGCTGGGACGTGCGCGAGCTGTTCGAGCCCCGGCTGACCGACGCGGGCGTGGTGCTGCGCAACAAGGTGCAGGAGACCGACACCGGGCCGTTCGAGGTGGAGCGGGTCGTGGACGGCCTCGCGGCCGCGGCCGAGGCGGCGGCCCGGGCGGACGTCGCCGTGCTGGTGCTGGGCAACGACCCGCACGTCAACGGCCGGGAGACGCAGGACCGCACCACGCTGCGCCTGCCCTCGCTGGACCTGGTGCGGGCGGTCCGCGAGGCCAACCCGAACACGGTGCTGGTGCTGGTGAGCAGCTACCCGTACGCGCTGGACGGCGAGGAGGAGCACCTGCCCGCGATCGTGTGGACCGCGCACGGCGGGCAGGAGCAGGGCCGCGCGGTGGCGGAGGCGTTGTTCGGCGCGTACTCCCCGTCGGGCAAGCTGACCCAGACCTGGTACCGCGGCGACGACGACCTGCCGGACATCTTCGACTACGACATCATCCGCGCGGGCAGCACGTACCTGTACTTCACCGGCGAACCGCTGTTCCCGTTCGGCCACGGCCTGTCCTACACCACGTTCGAGTACTCGGCGCTGGAGTGGGCCGACGGGGTGGCGCGGCTGTCGGTCACCAACACCGGCGCGGTGGCGGGCGCGGAGGTGGTGCAGCTCTACTCGTCCGCGCTCGACTCGCGGGTGCGCCAGCCGGTGCGCAGGCTCCAATCGTTCGACCGGGTCCACCTCGCGCCCGGCGAGACCACGGTGGTGGAGCTGCGCGCGGACCGGCTGTGGCACTGGGACGTGATCACCCGGCGCCGCGTGGTGGAGGCGGGGCGGTACGAGCTGTGCGCCGGCTCGTCGTCGCGCGACATCCGGGCGCGGCTGGTGGTGGACGTGCCGGGGGAGCGCATCGGACCGCGCACCGGCGCGCTGCCCGCCCTGGACTTCGACGACTGCGACGGCGTGCGGCTGGTGGACGACGAGGTCGTGTTCACCCGGGCCGGCGCCTGGATCGCGTTCCACGACGTGACGCCGGGGTCGCGGTCCGCGCCGCCGGGCACCCGGCTCTCGGTCGACGGCACGTCCGTCGTGCTCACCGCCGAGACCGCCGGCGTCCGGGTGCGGGAGGTGGGCTGAGGTGGTCACCATCGCCGACGTCGCCCGGCACGCCGGGGTCGCCCCCAGCACCGTGTCGTACGTGCTCACCGGCCGCCGCTCGATCTCCTCGGCCACCAAGGCCCGGGTCGAGGCGAGCGTGCGGGCCCTGGGCTACCACCCGCACGCGGGAGCCCGCTCGCTGGCCAGCAACCGCGCCAACGTGCTGGCGCTGGTGCTGCCGATGCGCGAGGGCATGCACATGCCCGTGCTGATGCAGTTCGTCGTCGCGGTCGCCAACGCGGCCCGCCGGCACGACCACGACGTGCTGCTGGTGACCGCCGACCAGGGCGCGGCGGGCCTGCGCCGGGTCGCGGGCAGCGCGCAGGTCGACGGGCTGCTCGTGATGGACGTGGAGATGCACGACGAGCGCGTGCCCGTGCTGCGCGAGCTGGACCGCCCGTCGGTGCTGATCGGCTTCCCCGCCGACGCGGCCGGGCTGACGTGCGTGGACCTGGACTTCGCCGAGGCGGGCTCGCGGTGCGTGGACCACCTGGCCGACCTCGGGCACACCTACGTGGCGCTGGTCGGCGCGCCCCGCGCGGTCTACCAGCGCGACACCGGTTTCGCGCACCGCACGATGGCCGGGTTCAGCGCGGCGGCCATGCGGCGCGGCGTGTCGTCCACGACCCTGCCCACCGAGACCGACCACGAGTCGGTCCGGGTGGCGATCACCGGCCTGCTGGAGCGCCACCCCGCGGTGACCGGCCTGGTGGTGCACAACGAGGCCGCGCTGCCGTCCGTGGTCGAGGTGCTGCGGTCGCTGGGCCGCAAGGTGCCCGACGACGTCGCGGTGGTCGCGATCTGCCCCGACGACCAGGCCGAGCGGCTCATGCCGCCGCTGACCTCGGTCGCCGTGCCGGCCGAGCAGTTGGGCCACCACGCGGTCGCGCTGCTGATGGCGAAGCTCGACCGGTCCCCGACACCTCCGCTGACGCTGCTGCCGCCCCGGCTGACCGAACGGGCCAGCACCACCCGCTGAGCACCGCGCCCGTCCGCGCCGGCGCGGACCCACGCGTCGTTTCGAAGCGCTTCGACGTACCCGAGGAGGAACACCGATGGGTTCGCGGGAGATGACCGGTGGCCTCGACCGGCGGGACGTCCGCGCCGGGGCGGGCGCGGCGCCGCTCGACCACATCCCCCTCTTCGTGCGCGAGGGCGCACAACTTCCCTGATCCGACACAAAGGGGCGTTTCTCCGATGATTCTCAACCGCAGGGGCTTCCTGACCTTCACGGCGGCAGCCGGCGGCACACTGCTGGTGGGGTGCGGCGGTCCGGCCACGCAGCACACCGGCTCCGCGCTCGGCGAGGACGCGCTGGCCAAGGTGCTGCCGTCCTACCACCCGGTGGAGTACGCGAAGCCGGACCTGCCCGGCGTGAACGGCTCGCTGGCGGGCTACCTGAAGTTCCCGACCAACCTGGTGGACGCGGTCAAGGACAAGGTGCTCAACGGCGGCGAGGTCACCGCGATGACGCCGGCGTTCTGGCCGCTGCCGCCCGGCCTGGGGGAGAACTCCTACTGGGACGCGGTCAACCAGCGCATCGGCGGCACGGTCAAGTTCGAGCAGGTGCAGGGCCAGGACTACCAGGCCAAGCTCGGCGCGATGGTGGCGGCCAAGCAGGTGCCCGAGATCACCGTGATGCCGACGTTCACCATCCCGCCGCGGTTCAGCGAGGGCGTCGGCCAGGTGTTCGCCGACCTCACCGACATCCTCAGCGGCGACAAGATCAAGGACTACCCGCTGCTCGCGAACATCCCCTCCGAGTCGTGGCACGCCTGCGTCTACGGCGGCCGGCTCTACGGCGTGCCGTTCCAGGGCGAGATGTTCCCCGAGACCATCATGTACCGGCGCGACATCATCGAGTCGCTCGGCGGGCAGGCGCCCAAGAACATCGACGAGTTCTTCCAGCTCTGCAAGAAGATCAACGACCCGGGCGCGAACCGGTGGGCCGTCGGCGACGTCTTCCGGTCCATGGTCCGGGTCTTCGGCGACCCCGGCGACTGGCACCGCGACCCGTCCGGCAAGGTGGTCAACAAGCTGGAGACGGACGCGTACAAGGAAGCCGTCAAGTTCACCCGCTCGCTGTTCGAGGCGGGGTTCGTGCACCCGAACATCGTGGCCGGCAGCAACACCGGCGTCAACGAGCTGTTCGAGGGCGGCCAGATGCTGATCCACCTGGCGGGCATGGGCTTCTGGGGCGAGGCGGTCCGGCGCCAGCGGCCGGCCAACCCGCAGTTCGGCCTGGAGGCCATGCCGCTGTTCGCGCACGACGGCGGCAAGCCCCGCTACGTCGTGACCGCGCCGACCGCGATGGTCACGCTGTTCCGCAAGGACCTCTCGCCCGACCGGATCAAGGAGTTGCTGCGGCTCGCGAACTTCGTCGCCGCGCCGGTCGGCACCACCGAGCACTTCCTGATCAACTACGGCGTCGAGGGCAAGCACAGCACCCGCGACGCCAACGGCGCGCCCGGCCTGAACGAGCTGGGCCGCAAGGAGGTCACGCTCACCTACGGCTTCATGTCGCGGGCGCCGGAGGCCATCATCGACGCCCAGTACCCCGACTTCGTCAAGGCCAAGCACGCCTGGTTCGTGGACGCCTACGAGCACCAGGTGCGGCCGCCCACGTTCGGCCTGCGCATCGAGGAGCCCGCGGAGTTCTCCAAGCTGCCCAAGGAGTTCGAGGACCGGACGGCCGACATCCTGCGCGGTCGCCGGCCGGTGTCCGACGTCGACAAGCTCGCCGAGGACTGGCGCAAGGCGGGCGGCGACGAGCTGCGCGAGTTCTACGACAAGGCCCTCTCCGATGCCGGGCGCTGACCTGCTGGAACGACCGTCCGCCCGGACCCGCACGCCGGCAGCCGCCGGCCGGCGTGCGGGGTGGCGGCGCAGGCTGAAGCGGGACTGGGTGCTGCTGGTCATGGTGGCGCCCGCCATCGGCCTGCTCACCGTGTTCCACTACGTGCCGCTGCTGGGCAACGTGGTGGCGTTCCAGGACTACTCGCCCTACGTCGGCATGCTCTACAGCCCGTACGTGGGCTTCTCGAACTTCGTCCGGATCATGGAGGACCCGGAGTTCTGGTCCGCCACGGTCAACACCCTGATCATCACGGCGTTCCAGCTGGTGTTCTACTTCCCGATCCCGATCGGCCTGGCGCTGCTGGTGCACAGCCTGCTGAGCCCGCGGCTGCGGATGTTCGTGCAGAGCGTGGTCTACCTGCCGCACTTCTTCTCGTGGGTGCTGGTGGTCACGCTGTTCCAGCAGATGCTGGGCGGCGCGGGCGTGCTCAACCAGGTGCTGCGCGCCAACGGCGCGCCGACGTTCGACGTCATGACCAACCCGGACCTGTTCATCGGGCTGGTGACCGCGCAGGCGGTGTGGAAGGACGCGGGCTGGGGCGCGATCGTGTTCCTCGCGGCCCTGGCCACCGTGGACACGAGCCTGTACGAGGCGGCGGCGGTGGACGGCGCGGGCCGCTGGCGGCGGCTGTGGCACGTGACGCTGCCCGCGCTGATCCCGGTGATCGTGCTGCTGCTGATCCTGCGCCTGGGCGAGGCGCTGACCGTCGGCTTCGAGCAGTTCCTGCTGCAACGCGACGCGGTCGGCCAGGAGGCGGCGGAGGTGCTGGACACCTACGTCTACTTCACCGGCGTGGTGAACGCCGACTACTCCTACGCCGCCGCGGCGGGCCTGATCAAGGGCGTGATCGGGCTGCTGCTGGTGCTGGCGGCGAACCGGGTGGCGCACATGGTGGGGGAGCAGGGGGTGTACTCGCGATGACGACGGCTCTCGCGCGCAGGTCGGCCTCGGCGCGGCGGCGGCCCGTCTGGGACGAGCCGCCGACGCGGATCGGCCAGGCGGCCAAGGGCGTGCTGGTGGGCGTGGTCCTGCTGGCCGTGCTGTTCCCGCTGTGGGTGGTGGTGGTCACCAGCCTGTCGCCGGCCAGGGCGATCACCGAGGCGGGCGGCCTGGTGATCGTGCCGGACGGGTTCAGCCTCGGCGCCTACGCCGAACTGCTGTCCGGCGGCGTGGTGACCAGGTCGGTGCTCGTCAGCACCGGCGTCACGGTCGTCGGCACGCTGTTCAGCACGGTGGTGACCCTGCTGGCGGCCTACGGGCTGTCGCGGCCCGGGTCGTTCGCGCACCGGCCGCTGCTGTTCATGGTGCTGCTGACGTTCCTGTTCGGGCCGGGCCTGATCCCGACCTACCTGCTGGTGAACTCGCTCGGGTTGCTGGACACCTACGCCGCGCTGGTGCTGCCCGGCGCGGTGGCGGCGTTCAACCTGGTCGTGCTGCGGTCGTTCTTCATGAACCTGCCGCAGGAGGTCATCGACAGCGCCCGCATCGACGGCGCGAGCGAGTTCGGCGTGCTGACCCGGATCGTGCTGCCGCTGTCGAAGGGCGTCACGGCGGTCATCGCGCTGTTCTACGGGGTGGGGTACTGGAACGCGTTCTTCAACGCCTTCCTGTACCTGAACTCCAACGACAAGTGGCCGTTGCAGCTCGTGCTGCGCACGTACGTGCTGCAGGGCCAGTCGATCCCGGGCGCGAGCGCGGTGGATTCCACGCTGACCGGCACGGGCGGGGTCGTGGCGACGCTCGCGATCAAGATGGCGGTGATCGTGCTCGCCGTGGTGCCGGTGCTGGTGGTCTACCCGTTCGTGCAGAAGCACTTCACCAAGGGAGTGATCGTGGGGGCGATCAAGGGATGACGGGCCTGCGCTACGGCGGCGACTACAACCCGGAGCAGTGGCCGGAGGAGGTGTGGGCCGAGGACGTCGAGCTGATGCGCCGCGCGGGCGTGAACACCGTGACCGTCGGCGTGTTCTCCTGGGCCCGCATCGAGCCGGTCCCGGGGGAGCGGGACTTCGGCTGGCTGGACCGCGTGCTGGACCTGCTGCACGGAGGCGGCATCGAGGTGTTCCTGGCCACGCCGACCGCTTCGCCGCCGCCGTGGCTCGGGCACCGGCACCCGGAGACCCTGCCGGTGGACTTCGACGGCCACCGGCTGGCCTACGGCTCGCGCAACCAGTTCTGCCCGTCCTCGCCGGTGTACCGGGAGCACGCGCTGGCATTGGTCTCCGACCTGGCGCGGCGGTACGCCGACCACCCGGCGCTGGCGATGTGGCACGTGGGCAACGAACTGGGGCCGGTGTGCCACTGCGACGTGACCGCGCGGCACTTCCGGGAGTGGCTGGGCGCGCGGTACGGCTCGCTGGACGCGTTGAACGCGGCCTGGCACACCACGTTCTGGAGCCAGCGCTACGGCGACTGGGCGGAGGTGATCCCGCCGCGCCGCGCGCCGTACCTGATCAACCCCGCGCAGCGGCTCGACTTCGCCCGGTTCTGCTCGGACGTGCTGGTGGAGTCGTTCCGGGCCGAGCGGGACGTGCTGCGGGCGGTCACGCCCGACGTGCCGGTGACGACGAACTTCATCGGCCTGCAGGCCCCCTTGGACTACTGGGAGCTGGCCCGGCACGAGGACGTCGTGTCGCACGACTGGTACGCCGACCCGTTCGACCCGACCGGGCACGTGATGAGCGCGTTGGGCTTCGACCTGATGCGGTCGCTGGCGCGCGGGCCGTGGGTGCTGATGGAGCAGGCGGCGAGCGCGGTGAACTGGCGGCGGCGCAACCCGCCCAAGCCCGCCGGGCAGCTCCGCGCGCAGTCCGTGCAGGCGGTGGCGCGGGGGGCGGACGCGGTGTGCTTCTTCCAGTGGCGGGCCTCGCGGGCCGGCGCGGAGAAGTTCCACTCGGGCATGGTGCCGCACGCGGGACCGGACAGCCGGGTGTTCCGCGAGGTGGTGGCGCTGGGGGCGGACCTGGCGGCGTTGGCGCCGGTGGCGGGCGCCGGGGTGACCGCGTCGGTGGCCGTGGTGCTCGACTGGGAGAGCTGGTGGGCGGCACAGCTCGACGGGCACCCGTCCGCGGACTTCGACGTGCTGCGGCGGGTGCGGGACTTCTACGAGCCGCTGTTCGACCTCGGCGTGACGGTGGACTTCGCGCACCCGGAGGCGGACCTGTCGGCGTACCGGCTGGTCGTGGTGCCGAACCTGTACCTGGTGCGCGACCCGAAGCCGCTGCGGTCGTTCGTGGCGGGCGGCGGCACGCTGGTCATGGGGTTCTTCTCCGGCGTGGTGGACGAGCACGACGAGGTCCGGCTCGGCGGCTACCCCGCGCCGTTCCGGGACGTGCTGGGGCTCCGGGTCGAGGAGGTCGTGCCGCTCGGGCCGGACGAGGTGCTGGCGTGCACGTCGGCGTCGCTGGGGGAGTTCACGGCCGACTTCTGGTACGACGACCTGCGGGCCGAGGGGGCGGAGGTCGTCGCGTCGCTGGTCGACGGGGTGCCGGTGGTGCTGCGCAACGCGTTCGGCGACGGGGTGGCGTGGTATGTGGGCACCCGGCCGTCCGCCGACGCGATGGGGCGGCTGCTGGCCCGCGTGGTCGCGGAGGCCGGTGTCGAACCGGTGCTCGGACCGCCGCGCGGGGTGGAGGCGGTGCGCCGGGGCGACGTGCTGTTCCTGGTCAACCACGGGACGTCGGAGGTGCGGCTGGACGTGCCGGGGTCGCACGTCGACCTGCTGACCGGCGCGACCGTCGCCGGCTCCGTGGCGCTGGGGAAGTTCGGGGTCGCCGCCCTCGCGCCGCTAGCCTCGGGAGGATGAGCGACAACCACGTCGTGGTCATCACCACCACGGACAGCGAGGCCGCCGCCGCCACCCTGGCGAAGGCGATCGTCGAGGCCCGCCTGGCGGCGTGCGTGCAGATCAGCGGCCCGATCCGCAGCGTGTACCGCTGGCAGGGCGAGGTCGCCGACGAGCCCGAGCACCAGCTCTGGATCAAGACCGCCTACGACCGGGTGGACGAGCTGACCGAGTTCGTCAAGGCGCACCACACCTACGACGTGCCCGAGGTGCTGGCCCTCCCCGTCCTGGGCGGCAACCCCGACTACCTGACCTGGCTGACCACCGAAACCCGCCCCTAACCCCCGCCCCTTCGCACCCCCGTGAGTCGTACCTCCAGACCCCGCGTGTCCTACGTCCAGAACGCGTGTGTCCTACGTTCGGGACCCCTGAATTCAACGCTCAGGTCACCGGCCGACCGTCCTGAGTGTTGAACTCAGGGGGCGCGAACGTACGACTCTCGAGACTTGAACGTACGACTCACGCGTTCTGAACGTACGACTCTCGCGTTCTGGAGGTAGGACTCACGCGTTCTGGAGGTAGGACACGCGTGACGCGAACGTAGGACACGCGCGGGGGTCAGAGGGACAGGCGCTGGCGGAGCAGGGTGGCCAGGTGGACGGGGGCGGCGGACGAGCCGTGGCGGATCTGGGTGCGGCAGCTGAACCCGTCGGCCACGACGGCCGTGCCGGGGTCGGCGGACCGCACGGCCGGGAGCAACGCCTGCTCGCCCACCGCCATCGACACGTCGTAGTGCCCCCGCTCGAAGCCGAAGTTGCCCGCCAACCCGCAGCACCCCTCCAGCACCGTCGCGCTCACCCCCGCCTTGGCCAGCACGTCCCGGTCGGCGTCCGTCCCCAGCTCCGCGTACTGGTGGCAGTGCGGCTGCACGACCGCCCGCCCACCGCCCGCCACCGGCTCCAGCAACGGCGACACGTGCTCGGCGAACGTCCGCACCGACGCGGCCAGCCGCACGACGTCCGGGTCGTCGCCCGCCACCTCCACCGCGTCCGAGCGCAGGAACGCCGCACAGCTCGGCTCCAACCCCACCACCGGCACGCCGTCCCGCGTCCACGGCCGCAGCAGCCGCGCGGTCCGCCGCACGACCCGCCGCGCCACGCCGAGCTGCCCGGTCGAGAACCACGTCAACCCGCAGCACACCGCGCCCTTCGGCACCTCCACCGCCTGCCCGACGTGCCCCAGCACGGCCGCCGCGTCGAACCCGATCCCCGGCTCGAAGTGGTTGGTGAACGTGTCCGGGAACAGCAGCACCCGCTCACCACCGCCGCCACCGCCGGCGAACCGGGACTGGAACGACCGCACCGGCGTCGGCAACGGCCGCTCCGGCGCCACCCCGCCGAACCGCGCGAACCGCGCGCTCACCCGGTTCACCAACCGCAGTCGCAACCACAACGGCAGCCACCCCATCGAGTAGTGCGCCGCCGGCCGCACCCGCCCCCGGTAGTGGTGGTGCAGGAACTCCGCCTTGTACGTGGCCATGTCCACGTCCACCGGGCAGTCCCGCTTGCACCCCTTGCAGCCCAGGCACAGGTCCAGCGCCTCCCGCACCTCCTCCGACCGCCACCCGCCGCGCACGACCTGCCCGTTCAGCATCTCGAACAGCAGTCGCGCCCGACCGCGCGTGGAGTGCTTCTCCTCCCGCGTCACCCGGTAGCTCGGGCACATCACCCCACCGGACGTGTTCAGGCACTTGCCCACGCCCACGCACCGCCGCGTCGCCGCCGCCAGGTCGCCGCCGTCGGCGTGCAGCGCGAGCTTCGCCCTGGTCGGGATCACCGGCGGCGCGACCAGCACGCGCAGGTCGGCGTCCAGCTTCGCGGGCGCCACGATCCGGCCCGGGTTCATCAGGTTGCCCGGGTCGAACGCCGCCTTGAACCGCCCGAACGCCTCGATCGCGGCCGGCGGGTACATCCGGGGCAGCAGCTCCGACCGCGCCTGGCCGTCGCCGTGCTCGCCCGACAACGACCCGCCGTGCGCCACCACCAGGTCCGCCGCGTCCTCCAGGAACGACCGGTGCCCCCGCCGGAAGTCGAAGTCGATGCGCACGTGCAGGCAGCCCTCGCCGTAGTGCCCGTAGGTGACGCCGCGCCGGCCGTGCCCCGCCAGCAACGCGTCGAACTCGCGCAGGTACGCGCCGAGCCGCTCCGGCGGCACGGCCGCGTCCTCCCACCCCGACCACGCCTCGCCGCCGTCGGCCATCCGGGTCGCGAGCCCCGCGCCGTCCTCCCTCAGCCGCCACAGCGCGCGCTGCCGCCCCGGGTCCGTCACCACCACCGAGTGCGGCGCGAGCGCGGCGGCCCGGTGCGCGACCGAGTCCTCCACCGCCTCCACGTACAGCCAGCTCCGGCCGGGCGGCAGCAGCCCCCGCGAGTCGCCCGCCGCGCGCACCAGCTCGACGTTCAGCCCTTCGATCGTGAGCACGTCCAGCTCGCGCAGCGCCGGCGCGAGGTCCGCGGCGTCGTACGGGCCGTCGAAGCCGAGCACCGCCAGCACCCGGCGCGGCGGGGCGGGCACCAGCTCCACCGTCGCGCCCAGCACGGTCGCGCACGTGCCCTCCGAGCCGACCAACGCCCGGGTCAGGTCCGGCAACGCGTCCAGCCGGTACCCCGACACCCGCCGGTCCAGCGCCGGGAACCACGACGGGTCCACCTCCGGCAGGTCCAGCGGCGGGGGAGTGCGGGTGTCGAACCGGCGGCCGTCGGCCAGCAGCACGTCGAGCGCCCGCACGTTGTCGCTGGTCTTGCCCCACGCGACCGAGTGCGCGCCGCACGCGTCGTTGCCGATCATGCCGCCGAGCGTGCAGCGGGAGTGCGTGGACGGGTCGGGCCCGAACACCAGCCCGTGCGGCCGGGCGGCGTCGTTGAGCCGGTCCAGCACCACCCCGGGCTGCACCACGGCGACCCGCTCCACCGGGTCCACCGAGATCACCCGGTCGAGGTACCGCGAGAAGTCGATCACCAGGCCGGACCCGGCCGAGTTCCCCGCGATCGAGGTGCCCGCGCCGCGGTGGGTGATCGGCACGCCGTGCTCGACCGCCACCCCGACCGCGGCCACCACCCCGTCCACCGACCTCGGGCGCACCACGACCGCGGGCACGTGGCGGTAGTTGGACGCGTCGACGGAGTACAGCGCGCGGTCGCCGGGGTGGGCGAGCACGTCGCCGTCCACCGCGGTCCGGAGGTGTTCGACGAAACCGGTCACGGCCCGATTGTGATCCACCTCCGGCCGATGATGGCGTACTCCGGGGTACGGGATAGCCTCGCCCGCATCAACCAGCAGCGATGGGAGCAAGCGTGTCGAGGTCCGTTCTGGTCACCGGCGGCAACCGGGGCATCGGTCTGGCGATCGCTCAGGCGTTCGCCGCGCAGGGCGACAAGGTCGCGGTGACGCACCGCGGGTCCGGCGCGCCCGAGGGCCTGCTCGGCGTCAAGTGCGACGTGACCAGTTCCGCCGAGGTGGACGCGGCGTTCGCCGAGGTCGAGGAGGCGCACGGGCCGGTGGAGGTGCTCGTGGCCAACGCCGGCATCACCGACGACACCCTGCTGCTGCGGATGACCGACGAGCAGTTCACCCGCGTCCTGGACGCCAACCTGACCGGCGCGTTCCGGGTCGCCCAGCGCGCGTCCAAGGGCATGCTGCGCAAGCGCTACGGTCGGATCGTGTTCATCTCCTCCGTGGTCGGCCTCACCGGCGGCGCGGGCCAGGTCAACTACGCCGCGAGCAAGGCGGGCCTGGTGGGCGTGGCCCGGTCGATCGCCCGCGAACTCGGCTCGCGCAACATCACCGCCAACGTCGTCGCGCCCGGGTTCATCACCACGGACATGACCGACGCGCTGCCCGAGGAGCGCCGGAAGCAGATCCTGGGCCAGGTGCCGTCGGGCCGCTACGGCACGACCGACGAGATCGCCGCCGCCGTCACCTTCCTGGCCTCCGACGCCGCCGCCTACATCACCGGCGCGGTGCTGCCGGTCGACGGCGGCCTCGGCATGGGCCACTGAGCCACTGCCACTACCAAGCACAACTTCTCGGAGGACGGGTTTCAGTGACGGGACTGCTCGAAGGCAAGCGGCTGCTGGTCACCGGCGTGATCACGGACGCGTCGATCGCCTTCCACGTGGCCAAGGTCGCGCAGGAGCAGGGCGCCCAGGTCGTGCTCACCGGCTTCGGCCGGATGAGCCTCGTGGACCGGATCGCCAAGCGCCTGCCGCAGCCGGCGCCGCTGGTCGAGCTCGACGTGCAGAACCAGGAGCACCTGGACACGCTGGCCGACCGGGTGCGCGAGCACGTGGACGGCCTCGACGGCGTGGTGCACGCGATCGGCTACGCGCCGCCGTCGTGCCTGGGCGCGCCGTTCATGGACGCGCCGTGGGAGGACGTCTCCACGGCCATGCACGTCTCGGCGTACTCCTACAAGGCCCTGGTGCAGGCCACCCTGCCGCTGATGGGCCGCGGCGCGTCGGTCGTCGGCCTGGACTTCGACGCCCGCCAGGCGTGGCCCGCCTACAACTGGATGGGCCCCGCGAAGGCGGCGTTCGAGGCGATCAACCGCTACCTGGCCCGCGACCTCGGCCCGCAGGGCATCCGGGTCAACCTGGTCTCGGCGGGCCCCGTGCGCACCATGGCGGCCAAGTCGATCCCCGGCTTCCCGCAGCTGGAGGCCCTGTGGGCGGAGAAGGCGCCGCTGGGCTGGGACGTGGCCGACCCGGAGCCGGTCGCCAAGTCGGTGTGCGGGCTGCTGTCGGACTGGTTCCCGGCCACGACCGGGTCGATGGTGTTCGTCGACGGCGGCGTGCACTTCCTGGGCCTGTAGCGCGCGACCCGGGTCGGCGTGCGGTCGGTCACGCCGACCCGGTTGTGCGGCCACCGGTCGTCGGCGCGAGGATGTCCGGGTGAGTTACGACGCGCTGCTCTGGCTGTCCTTCGGCGGACCGGAAGGACCGGAGGACGTCCGCCCCTTCCTCGAGAACGTGACCCGCGGCCGCGGGGTGCCGCCCGAGCGGTTGGACGAGGTCGAGCGGCACTACCTGCACTTCGGCGGCGTGTCGCCGATCAACGCGCTCAACCGCGCCGCCATCGAGGCCGTGCGCGGGCTGGTCGACCTGCCGATCTACTTCGGCAACCGCAACTGGCACCCGATGGTCGAGGACACGCTGGCCGAGATGAAGGCCGCCGGCGTCGAGCGCGCGCTCGTCTTCCCGACCAGCGCCTACGGCGGCTACTCCGCGTGCCGCCAGTACGACGAGGACATCCTGCGGGCCCGCGCGGCGGTCGAGGACGCGCCGGAGCTGGTCAAGCTGCGCCAGTTCTTCGACCACCCGCTGTTCGTGGAGTCGTTCGCCGAGGCCGTCCGCGCCGCCGCGGCCGGGCTGCCCGGCGACGACTACCGCCTCGTGTTCACCGCCCACTCGGTGCCGGTGTCGGCCGACCGCGCCGCCGGACCGCCGGAGGACGGCGGCCACCTCTACTCCCGGCAGGTCGCGGAGGCGTCCCGGCTGGTCGCGGAGGCCGTGGGCGTGTCCGACCACGACGTGGTGTGGCAGTCGCGGTCCGGGCCGCCGCAGATCCCGTGGCTCGAACCGGACATCGTGGACCACCTCGACACCCTCTACGACAAGGGTGTGCGCAACGTGGTCGTGTGCCCGATCGGGTTCGTCAGCGATCACCTGGAAGTGGTGTGGGACCTCGACACGGAGGCCCGCGAACGCGCCCAGGAGCTGGGCATGGGGTTCGCCCGCGCGGCCACGCCCAACAACGACCCCCGGTTCGCCCGGCTCGTCGCGGAACTCGTCGCCGAGCACGTGTCCGGCGCGCCCGCGCGCAAGCTGTCGGACTTCCCGGCGCTGGGCTGCACGCGGGACGGCGCGTTCTGCGCCACCCGCTGCTGCGAGCCGGCGAAACGGCCGGGAGCCGCCGGATGAGCGTGGACTTCAGCTGGTCGCCCCGGCCCGCGGACTGGCGTGACGCGCTGCGCATCGCCGTGCCGCTGTACCGGTGGGCGCCGTGGTTCGCCGCGGTGCTCGCCGCGCTGGGGGTGGTCGTGCTGGTGATGGGCATGACCTGGGCGGGTGTGTTCGGGCTCGGGCTCGCTGTGATCATCATCGCACTCGTGCCGGTGGGCACCGCGGTGAACTTCCACAACCACCCGCTGGCCGCCAAGGCCGTGACCGGCACGGCGGACGCGCACTCGCTGCGCATGTCCGTCGGCGAGGCCGCGCGCAGCGAGCTGAGCTGGTCGGAGCTGCCGGGCTGGGTGGAGACGGCGCGCGGTTTCGTGCTCAGGACCGGCACGACCGCGCTGTACGCCGTGCCGCACCGCGCGTTCGCCGACCGCGACGCCGTCGACCGGTTCCGCGCGTTGCTGGTCGAACACGTCGGCCCGGCGACCTGAGTTCCGGGGCGGCCCGCGTACCCTCGGCAGGCGTGTCTGGTGCGAGTGCGACGCTGGTCGTCTGGACGTCTGCCTGGCTGCACGGTGCGGCCGCGGCCGACGACGTCCTGGACGCCCTGGGGTTCTGGGCCGAGCTGCACGAAGTGGTGGCCGACGACGACGGGACCGCGACCGCGCTCGACCTGCCCGGCCCCGACGAGGCCCCGGTGGGACCGGCGCTGCTGCTGGCGTCGCTGCGCCGCGCGAACGCGACCACGGCCCGGATGGTGATCCCGGTCCCCGGTGACGTGCGCGGGCTGGGCGGCAGCGGGCCGCTGGGCAAGTCCGCGCTGCGCGCCGGGCAGGCCGCCGTGCTGCCCGAGGTGGGCGTGGGCCTGGTGCCGAAGCTGGTGGCCGACGGCGTGATGCGGTGGACCGTCTTCGACCTGCCGAACGCCACGCCCGGCGAGCACGTGCCGATCGGCGAGGCCGAGCACGGGCTGGCGTCGGCGATGCGCGAGGCGGCCACCGCGCTCGTGACGCTCGACGTGGCGCGGCACCGCCCGAACGTGCGCGCCGAGATCGCCGAGCTGTCCGCCGAGCAGACGAAGGTGGCCTGGCCCGCCGGCATGCCGCCGCGCGCGCTGCGGGTGCTCCAGCGGGCCGCCGAGGTGGCCGCGATCCTCACCGTGGCGGCGTCCGACGCGCCCGGCGGGGCCGTCTCGGCGACCGCGACGCGGGCTCGGGACGAGGCGCTGCGGCCGCTGTCCGAGGCCGTCCGGCGGGCGCGGCTCGCGGCCGTGGACGAAGCCGTCCGGGTGCTTTCGGATCAGGGGGCCGGCCGCCATTAGGCGGCACCCGCCGTCGAATGTTCGACAGCGATTCGGCGGTGGTCGAAATGCTGTTGCGGGACCACGGATTCGCGGCCAGTCGAACATTCGACGCGGAACTACTCCGGCCACGGTGCCGGCAATCGGCTGAACAGGTGACACGGCTGACAGCCGTTTGCCCTCCGAATCGATTCCGGCCGAAGCGGAAGTAACAATCCCATTGGTGTTCGATGCGCTGAACCCGCAGGTCAGAGACCTTGTGGATGGCTTCGCGCACGGGTATAGACGCCGATTATGTCCAGGTCAACCCCTCGTCAACACGAGGTGTCGTGCGTTACGGTACGTCTGGGAGCGCTCCCAGCCACCCCGTTTCGGTCTCGCGTCGAATCCCGATTCGGCGGCTTCGCTGGGAGCGCTCCCAGATGGCGGGTTGCTCGCAAGGAGGCGATGCATGAGTCTGCGCACGTTCGTACGTTCCCGGAAACTCACCGGGGCGTTGGCGGTGACCTCGGTCTCGGCTTTGGCCGTGGCCGGGGTGGTGGCTTCCGGAGCCACCGCCAACGCTGCCCCGGGGTGCCGGGTGTCGTACCAGATCAGTAGCCAGTGGCAAGGCGGATTCGGCGCCAACGTCACGGTCACCAACCTGGGTGACGCCATCTCCGGCGGTTGGACGCTGGAGTGGGACTTCGCCGCCGGCCAGCAGGTCCAGCAGGGTTGGAACGGCACGTTCTCCCAGTCCGGGGCGCGCGTGACGGTCCGCAACCCCTCCTGGGCCCCGAGCCTCGGCACCGGCGCCTCGGTCACCCCCGGGTTCAACGGCTCGTGGAACGGGTCCAACCCGGCTCCCACGCAGTTCCGCCTGAACGGGACGGTGTGCACGGGGAGCATCAACACGACCACGTCGACGACGACGACCACCACCACGACGTCGACCACGACCAGCACCACGACGACCACCACGACGACGGGCACCAACCCCGGCGGTCCGCGGGTGGACAACCCGTACGTGGGCGCGGGCGTGTACGTGAACCCGCAGTGGTCGGCCCGCGCCGCTGCCGAGCCGGGTGGCTCGCGCATCGCGAACCAGCCCACCGCGGTGTGGCTGGACCGGACCAGCGCGATCGACGGCAACGGCTCGCCGACCACCGGCAGCATGGGCCTGGCCGCCCACCTCGACGAGGCCGAGAAGCAGCGCGCCGCGCGTGCGGACGGCCAGCTGGTCTTCCAGTTCGTCGTGTACAACCTGCCCGGTCGTGACTGCGCCGCGCTGGCCTCCGCCGGCGAGCTCGGCCCGACCGAGATCGGTCGCTACAAGACCGAGTACATCGACAAGATCACGAGCATCGTCAGCAACCCGAAGTACTCGAAGCTGCGCATCGTCGCGGTCATCGAGATCGACTCGCTGCCGAACCTCGTCACCAACGTGAGCCCGCGCGCCACGGCCGTGCCGGCCTGCGACACGATGAAGGCGAACGGCAACTACGTCGAGGGTGTCTCGTACGCCGTCGGCAAGCTGGGTGACATCCCGAACGTCTACAACTACCTCGACTCCGGCCACCACGGCTGGATCGGGTGGGGCGACACGGTTCCCGAGTACGACAACTTCTACGCCTCGGCGAAGATGATGGCCTCGATCCTGGGCAAGAACGGCGTCACCAAGGACAAGGTCCACGGTTTCGCCACCAACACGGCGAACTACTCCGCGCTGGAGGAGCCGTACTGGACGGTCGACGACGTCGTCAACGGTCGCCCGGTGAAGGAGCAGGCGAAGTGGGTCGACTGGAACGACTTCAACGGTGAGCTGGGCTTCGCCACGGCGATGCGCGCCGAGCTCGTCAAGCAGGGCTTCGACAGCAACATCGGCATGCTGATCGACACCTCGCGCAACGGTTGGGGCGGCCCGAACCGGCCCACCGCGAAGTCGACCTCCACGAACCCGGACACCTACGTGAACGAGTCGCGCATCGACCGCCGCTACCAGAAGGGCAACTGGTGCAACCAGGCCGGCGCCGGTCTGGGCGAGCGTCCGAAGGCGGCCCCGAAGGCGGGTATCGACGCCTACGTCTGGATCAAGCCGCCGGGTGAGTCCGACGGTGCGTCCACCGAGATCCCGAACGACGAGGGCAAGCGCCTCGACCGGATGTGCGACCCGACCTACGGTGGCAACGTCCGCAACGGCAACAACCCCTCGGGCGCGCTGCCGGACGCCCCGCTGTCGGGCCACTGGTTCTCGGCCCAGTTCCAGGAGCTCATGCGCAACGCCTACCCGGCGCTGTGACCATCGGCTGACCGGCACGACAACTGAATAATCTCTGCACAACCCGTAGGCGGTGTCCCCCGTGGACGCCGCCTACGGGCTTTCGGCGGGCGGTTACCGTGTCCCCGGTGGACATCGAGGAGATCACCGCGCGGTTGGCCCTGAGGTTCGGCCCCTCGGTCGCGCGGTGGTGCGCTGAGCTGCCCTCGCGGGTGTCGGAGGCGGCCACGCGCTGGGGCGTGACGCCGGTCGGGATGACGCCGCAGGGCGCTTCGTCGGTGGTGGTGGCGTGCGAGCGCCCGGACGGGACGCCGCTGGTGCTCAAGCTGAGCCCGGACGAGGACTTCCTGGCCCGCCAGTCGGCCGTGCTGCGGCTGTTCGCCCCGTCCGGCCGGGTGCCCGCCGTGCTCGCCGAGGCCGCGGGCGCGGTGCTGATGGAGGCGATCCGGCCCGGCACGATGGCCGAGGAGCTGCCGACCCCGCCGTCGGCCCGCGAGTGGGCGGGCCTGGCGGCCGCGCTGCACATCGCGCCCGACCCGGGCGACGGGTGGCCGGACCTGCGCGACCGGTGCGAGGAGTTCTTCGCCCGGATCGGCCGCCGGCTGGCCGACCCGGCCGTGGCCGCGCACGTCACCGGGCCGATGTGGGCGCGGGCCGCGCAGCGGTGCCGCACCCTGCTCGCCACCCAGCCCCGCGTCCTGCTGCACGGAGACCTGCACCTGGGCAACGTGCTCGACGGCGGCCCGGACCGCGGTCTCGTGGCGATCGACCCGAGGCCGTGCGTCGGCGACCCGTGCTTCGACGTAGTGGACTACGTCCTGGACGCGGCGGGACGCGAAGGGGTGGCCGCACGCGCGGGCCTGGTGGCCGAGGCCGCCGAGCTGGACCCCGACCGCCTGCACGAGTGGTGCCGCGCCCTGGCCCCGGTCATCGCCGTTTCCCGCCTGGACGACGAGGCCGCCCGCGCCGAGCTGCTGGTCCTGGCCGGCTGACGCCGCCGGTCCCGGAGGTGGAGCCGCTCCACATCGACCGGAGGCCGATGGGTGCGTAACTTCGGAGGGGTGACCTCCGACCTCCCTACCACCGCAGGCGCCCTCCGCGCGGCCGGTTACCTCCCGCGCGGCGTCAAGACCGAGATCCGGGAGAACCTGCTCGCGGCCCTGCGCGAGGGCCGCGACCCGTGGCCCGGCATCGTCGGCTTCGACCGCACCGTGCTGCCGCAGCTCGAGCGCGCCCTGCTCGCGGGCCACGACGTGGTGCTCCTGGGCGAACGCGGCCAGGGCAAGACCCGGCTGCTGCGCACCCTCGTGGGCCTGCTGGACGAGTGGACCCCGGTGATCGAGGGCGCCGAGCTGAACGAGCACCCGCTCGACCCCATCACCCCCGAATCCCGTCGCCGCGCCCGCGAGCTGGGCGACGACCTGCCCGTGACCTGGAAGCACCGCGACGAGCGGTTCGCCGAGAAGCTCGCCACCCCGGACACCAGCGTCGGCGACCTGGTCGGCGACGTCGACCCGGTCAAGGTCGCGCAGGGCCGCAGCCTGGGCGACCCCGAGACCATCCACTACGGCCTGCTGCCCCGCTCCCACCGCGGCATCATCGCCGTCAACGAGCTGCCCGACCTGGCCGAACGCATCCAGGTGGCGCTGCTCAACGTGATGGAGGAACGCGACATCCAGATCCGCGGCTACACGCTGCGGCTCCCGCTGGACGTCCTCCTCGTCGCCACCGCCAACCCCGAGGACTACACCAACCGCGGCCGCATCATCACCCCGCTCAAGGACCGGTTCGGCGCGGAGATCCGCACGCACTACCCGCTGGAGATCGGCGCGGAGATCGACCTGGTCCGCCAGGAGGCGAACCTGGTCGCCGAGGTCGGCGACCACCTGCTGGAGGTCATCGCCCGGTTCGTGCGGCACCTGCGCGAGTCGTCGTCGATCGACCAGCGCTCCGGCGTGTCGGCCCGGTTCGCGGTCGCGGCGGCCGAGACGGTGGCCGCGAGCGCCCTGCGGCGCGGCGCGCTGATCGGCGAGAACCCGCCCGTCGCCCGCCCGGTCGACCTGGAGTCCGTGCCCGAGGTGCTGCGCGGCAAGCTCGAGTTCGAGGCGGGCGAGGAGGGCCGCGAGCAGGAGGTGCTGGTGCACCTGCTGCGCCGGGCGATCGCGGACACCGCGCGGTCCACGTTCGCGGGCGTCGACCTGCGCCCGCTGGCCCGGCTGGTGTCCGAGGGCCACCCGGTGGCCACCGGCGAGCGGGTGCACCCCGGCGACCTGCTGGCCGCGCTGCCGGAGCTGCCCGTGCTGCACGACGTGGCGCAGCGGGTCGGCGCGGGTCCCAAGGACCCGGCCGGGCGGATCGCCTCGGCCGTCGAGCTGGCGCTGGAGTCGCTCTACCTCACCCGTCAGCTCTCCAAGGACAGCGACGACGACCGGTCGGTGTACGGATGAGCGGCTACCGGTACGGCCGGTACGTCGACGGGCCCGACCCGCTGGCGCCGCCGACCGACCTGCGCGCGGCCATGGACGAGCTGGGCCGCGAGGTCATGGAGGGCGCGTCGCCCGCCGCCGCGCTGCGCGAGCTGCTGCGCCGCGGCCTGCCGGGCACCCGCGGCCTGGACGACCTGACCGCGCGGCTGTGGCAGAAGCGCGCCGCGCTGACCAGGCGGCACCGGCTGGACGGCACGCTCCAGGAGGTCCAGCGGCTGCTGGAGGAGGCGTTGCGGGCCGAGCGCGCCGCGCTGTTCCCCGACCCGGACGACGACGCCCGGTTCCGCGAGGCCCGGCTGGACGCGCTGCCGCAGTCGACCGCGGCCGCGGTGAACGAGCTGGCCGAGTACGACTGGCGGTCGCCGCAGGCCCGCGAGTCGTACGACAAGATCCGCGACCTGCTCGGCCGCGAGCTGATGGACCAGCGGTTCCAGGGCATGAAGCAGGCCATGGAGAACGTCCGCCCGCAGGACGTGCGGCGCATCCAGGCCATGCTGGACGACCTGAACGGGCTGCTCGCCGCCCACGCCGCGGGCGAGGACACGACCGAGCGGTTCGAGCGGTTCATGCGCGAGCACGGCGAGTTCTTCCCGGAGAACCCGCGGTCGGTGGACGAGCTGGTGGACGCGCTGGCCGCCCGGTCGGCCGCCGCCCAGCGCATGATGAACTCGATGTCCGAGGACCAGCGGCGCGAGCTGGCGGAGCTGTCGCAGCAGGCGTTCGGCGACTCCGGCATCGGCTCGCAGCTCTCCCGGCTGGACTCGCTGCTCCAGGGCCTGCGGCCGGGCGAGGACTGGACGGGGTCGGCGCGGTTCCGGGGCAACAACCCGCTGGGCCTGGGCGAGGGCGCGCAGGCGATGGCGGACCTGGCCGAGCTGGACGCGCTGGCCGAGCAGCTGTCCCAGTCCTACCCCGGCGCGCGGCTGGAGGACATCGACCTGGAGGCGCTGGTCCGGCAGCTCGGCGACGAGGCGGGCGTGGACGCGCGCCGGCTGGCCGAGCTGGAACGCGAGCTGCGGTCGCAGAACCTGCTGGAACGCGCGCCGGACGGCTCGCTGCGGTTGACGCCGAAGGCGCTGCGGCAGCTCGGCGAGACCGCGTTGCGCGGCGTGCTCGACCGCGCGCGCGAGCAGGGCCGGCGGGACAGCACGTCGGCGGGCGCGTCCGGTGAGCTGGTCGGGTCGACGCGGCCGTGGCGGTTCGGCGACACCGAGCCGTGGAACGTGCCGCGCACGGTGGCGAACGCCGTGCTGCGGTCGGCGGGCGGCCCGGTCCGGCTGGACGTGGTGGACGTCGAGGTCAGCGAGACCGAGCAGCGGTCGCGGGCGGCCGTGGCGCTGTGCGTGGACACGTCCTGGTCGATGGTGCAGGACGGCCGGTGGGTGCCGATGAAGCGCACCGCGCTGGCGCTGCACCACCTGGTGCGGACCAGGTTCCGCACCGACGCGCTGGAGCTGATCACGTTCGGCCGGCACGCGGAGACCGTCGACATCGGGCAGCTCACCGCGTTGGAGGGGGTGTGGGAGCAGGGCACGAACCTGCACCACGCGCTGCTGCTCGCGGGCCGCCACCTGCGCAGGCACCCCGACGCGCAGCCCGTGGTCCTGGTGGTCACCGACGGCGAGCCGACCGCGCACCTGGAGGCGACCGGCGACGCGGAGTTCCACTACCCGCCGCTGCCGCGGACCATCGGCAAGACCCTGGTCGAGGTGGACGCCCTGGCCCGGCTCGGCGCGTCGGTCACGGTGTTCCGGCTGGGCGATGACCCGAGGCTGACCAGGTTCGTGGACACGGTGGCCCGCCGGTCGGGCGGCCGCGTGGTCGCGCCGGGCGAGGACGGCCTGGGCGCGGCCGTGGTCAGCGACTACCTGCGGTCGCGCAAGCGCCGGTGAGCGCGGGGCCCACCCCTGGTGGGCCCCGCACCGCCGCTCAGTCCTCGCGGTCCTCCCTGACCTCGTCCTTGGTCTCGCGCTCGCGCTCGGTGGGGGCCAGCACCTTCTCCGTGGCCGTGTCCGCGCCGACGTCGTGCTTGCCCGACCGGGTGAGGGAGAAGTGGGACTCGTCGCGCATCCGCTCGACCATGTGCGGGTAGTGCAGCTCGAACGCGGGCCGTTCGGACCTGATCCGCGGCAGCTCGGTGAAGTTGTGCCGCGGCGGCGGGCAGGACGTCGCCCATTCGAGTGAGTTGCCGAAGCCCCAGGGGTCGTCGCGCTCGGCCGGGTCGCCGAACCGGTAGCTGCGCAGCACGTTCCACACGAACGGCAGCACGGACGCGCCCAGCACGAACGCGCTGATCGTGGAGATCGTGTTCAGCAGCGTGAACCCGTCGTCGGGCAGGTAGTCGGCGTACCGGCGGGGCATGCCCTCGTTCCCCAGCCAGTGCTGGATCAGGAACGTGCCGTGGAAGCCCAGGAACGTGGTCCAGAAGTGCAGCTTGCCCAGCGGCTCGTTCAGCATCCGCCCGGTCATCTTCGGGAACCAGAAGTACAGGCCCGCGTAGGTGGCGAACACGATCGTGCCGAACAGCACGTAGTGGAAGTGCGCCACCACGAAGTACGTGTCGGTGACGTGGAAGTCCAGCGGCGGCGAGGCCAGGATGATGCCGGTGAGGCCGCCGAGCAGGAACGTCGCCATGAACCCGACGCTGAACAGCATCGGGGTCTCCATCGTGACCGCGCCCTTCCACATGGTGCCGATCCAGTTGAAGAACTTGATGCCGGTCGGCACCGCGATCAGGAACGTCATCAGCGAGAAGAACGGCAGCAGCACCGCGCCGGTGGCGAACATGTGGTGCGCCCACACCGCCGTCGACAGCGCCGCGATGGCGAACGTGGCGAAGACCAGTCCTTTGTAGCCGAACAGCGGCTTGCGGCTGAACACCGGGAAGATCTCGCTCACGATGCCGAAGAACGGCAGCGCCACGATGTAGACCTCGGGGTGGCCGAAGAACCAGAACAGGTGCTGCCACAGGATCACGCCGCCGTTGGCCGGGTCGAACACGTGCGCGCCGAGGTGCCGGTCGGCGGCCAGGCCCATCAGGGCCGCGGTGAGGATCGGGAACGCGATGAGGATCAGCAGGCTCGTGACGAAGATGTTCCAGGTGAAGATCGGCATCCGGAACATGGTCATGCCGGGCGCGCGCAGGCAGCACACCGTGGTCACCATGTTCACGCCGCCGAGGATCGTGCCGAGGCCGGACACCGCCAGGCCCATGATCCACAGGTCCGGCCCGACGCCCGGCGCGTGCGCGGCGCTGCTCAGCGGCGTGTAGGCGGTCCAGCCGAAGTCCGCCGCGCCGCCGGGGGTGAGGAACCCGGCCATCACGGTCAGGCCGCCGAACAGGAACAGCCAGTACGACAGCGCGTTGAGCCGGGGGAACGCCACGTCCGGCGCGCCGATCTGCAACGGCAGGATGTAGTTGGCGAAGCCGAACAGGATCGGTGTCGCGTACAGCAGCAGCATGATCGTGCCGTGCATGGTGAACAGCTGGTTGTACTGCTCGGTGGACAGGAACTGCAGGCCCGGCCGGGCCAGCTCGCCCCGGATGAGCAGCGCCATCACGCCGCCGACCATGAAGAACAGGAACGAGGTGCTCAGGTAGAGCAGCCCGATCTGCTTCGGGTCGGTGGTCCGGAACAGGCCCAGGAGCACCGCTCCCTTGGACCGTCGGCGGGCCGCACCGGGGTGCGCGATCACGGGTACCGGCTTGAGCGCGGTCATGCCGCCTCCCTCGTCCCGACGACGTGAGCCAGGGCACAATGCTCCTCCGGTAGGCCGAACGGGGCAAACGCTCAGCCGGGCTCCGCCGCCTTGACCTGCTGTTCCACCGCATTTGTCGCCCGTTCGAGGAACCGGAGCAGCTCGACCGGGAAGGGCAGCACCAAGGTCGAGTTCTTCTCCGCCGCCACCTCCACGATGGTCTGGAGCAGGCGCAGCTGGAGCGCGGACGGCGTCGCGGCCATGGTCGCGGCGGCCTCGGACAGCTTCTTCGACGCCTGCAGCTCGCCGTCGGCGGTGATGATCCGGGCCCGCCGCTCCCGCTCCGCCTCGGCCTGCCGCGACATGGACCGCTTCATGCTCTCCGGGAGCGCCACGTCCTTGATCTCCACCCGGTCGATCTCGACGCCCCACGACAGCGCCGGGTTGTCGATCATCAGCTCCAGGCCCTGGTTGAGGCGTTCCCGGTTGGACAGCAGGTCGTCCAGCTCGCTCTTGCCGATGATCGACCGCAGCGAGGTCTGCGCGACCTGGAGCATGGCGAACCGGTAGTCCTCGACCGTGACCACGGCCCGCACCGGGTCGACCACCTTGAAGTACACGACGGCGTCCACGCGCACGGTCACGTTGTCGCGGGTGATGCCGTCCTGCGCCGGGATGGGCTGGGTGACGATCTGGAGGTTCACCTTCCGCAGCCGGTCGACGCCCGGCACGACCAGCGCCAACCCCGGCCCGCGCGGCTTGGCGAGGACCCGGCCGAAGCGGAACACCAGGCCCTGCTCGTACTGCTTGACGACACGCGCGCTGCCCGCGAGCCCGAGCGCGGCCACGCCCAGCGCGACGATGAGGATGTCGAGCACCATCGCGACCATCTCCCACGTACCAGGACGAGCGTACGCCGCGCCTCCCGCGAGGCGGACGTTTCGGCCCTGGTGGGGCGCGCGAGTTAGGGTCGGTGACATGCAGACCTGGTCCTCCACCCCTGTCCCGCGGGTAGCGGGCGAGCCGCGCCCGCTGCGGCTGTTCGACACCGCCGCCGGCGAGGTCCGTCCGACCGCTCCCGGCGACACCGCCGGGCTGTACGTCTGCGGCATCACCCCGTACGACGCCACCCATCTGGGCCACGCGGCCACCTACCTGGCGTTCGACCTGGTCCACCGGGTGTGGCTGGACAACGGCCACGACGTGCACTACGTGCAGAACGTCACCGACATCGACGACCCGCTGCTGGAGCGGGCCGAGCGGGACCAGGACGACTGGGTGGTCCTCGGCATGCGGGAGACCGCGTTGTTCCGCGAGGACATGGTGGCGCTGCGGGTGCTGCCGCCGCGCGACTACGTGGGCGCGGTGGACGCGATCCCCGAGGTGGTCGAGGTGATCGCCAAGCTGCTCGCCAACGGCGCCGCGTACCGGGTGGACGACCCGGAGTTCCCGGACGTGTACTTCGACCACACCGCGACCGGGCGGTTCGGCTACGAGTCCCACTACGACCTGGGGACGATGACCCGGTTCTTCGCCGAACGCGGCGGCGACCCGGACCGGCCCGGCAAGCGCGACCCGCTCGACGCCCTGCTGTGGCGCGCGGCCCGGCCGGGCGAGCCGTCGTGGCCGTCGGAGCTGGGCGAGGGCAGGCCCGGCTGGCACATCGAGTGCAGCGCCATCGCGCTGAACCGGCTGGGCACGTCGTTCGACGTGCAGGGCGGCGGGTCGGACCTGATCTTCCCGCACCACGAGTTCTCCGCCGCGCACGCCGAGGCGCTGACCGGCCAGCACCCGTTCGCCCGGCACTACGTGCACGCGGGCATGATCGGCCTGGACGGCGAGAAGATGTCCAAGTCGCGCGGCAACCTGGTGTTCGTGTCCAAGCTGCGGGCGGAGAAGGTCGACCCGAACGCGGTGCGGCTGGCGCTGTTCGCGGGCCACTACCGCACCGACCGGCCGTGGAGCGCGGAGCTGCTGTCCGAGGCCGAGGCCCGGCTGGCGCGGTGGCGGCAGGCCGCGGCGCTGCCGTCGGGGCCGGGCGCGGCGGCCGTGGTCGCCCGGCTGCGCGACCACCTGAGCGACGACCTGGACACGCCCAAGGCGCTGGCGGCGCTGGACGCGTGGGCGGCGGAGGCGTTGTCGACCGGCGGCTCGGACCACACCGGCCCGACCCTGTTCCGGGCGGCGGTCGACTCGCTGCTGGGCGTGGAGCTGTAAGGCGGCGGCCGTGGGAGCGGGGCCGCCCCCTCGCGGGTGGGGACGGCCCCGCCGGTCACGTCACGCTCAGACGTCGAGCGTCCAGCTGTTCAGGTAGCCCGTGTCCAGGTACGCCTGGTCGCGGACGCGCAGCTTCCAGGTGCCCGCGGCCGCCTCGGAGGAGGCGTCCACGGTGAAGGTGCGGTTGATGTTGTCGGTGCCGCCGCCGCTGCGGTTGTGCAGGTTGTAGACCGAGCCGTCCGGCGCGACCAGGTCGACGATCAGGTCACCGATGTAGGTGTGCACGATGTCCACCTGCACGGTCGTGGTGGCCGAGGCGTTGCCCGCGCAGGTCAGCGTGATCGAGCTGCTGACGTCGGAGTTGTCGCCGATCGTCACGTCGGTGCCGTTGGTGACCGGGTCGCAGCCGCCGCCGGTCGACGTGATCGCCCACGAGAACGTGGTGCTGCCGGTCCGCGACGCCGAGTCCGTCGCGGTCGCCGTCACCGAGTACGTGCCCACGGTGGTCGGCGTGCCGCTGATCAGGCCCGACGTGCTGATCGACAGGCCCGGCGGCAGGCCGGTGGCCGAGAACGAGTACGGCGCGGTGCCGCCGGAGGCGGTCAGCTGCAGGCTTGCCGGGGAGCCCACGACGGTCGACTGGTTGCCGGGGTTGGTCACCGCCGGACCGCCGGGGACCGTCGTGCCGGTGAACAGCAGCTTGTTCGCCGAGCCCGAGCCCGGGTTGGACACCTTGTCCGAGGTGGCGGCGGCGACGATCGCCGCGTTCACGGTCGGCGGGGTCGCGGTCGGGTTGGCCGCCAGGTACAGCGCGGCGGCGCCCGCGACGTGCGGCGACGCCATCGACGTGCCGCTGATGGTGTTGGTGGAGGTGTCGTTGGTCATCCACGCCGAGGTGATGTTCTGGCCCGGCGCGAAGAGGTCGGTGCAGGTGCCGTAGTTCGAGAACGAGGCACGCGCGTCGGTGTTGGTCGACGCGTTCACGCTCAACGCCTCGGCGACGCGCGCCGGCGAGTAGTTGCAGGCGTTGGCGTTCGAGTTGCCGGACGCGACCGCGTAGGTGATGCCCGAGGCGATCGAGTTGCGCACCGCGGTGTCCAGGGCGGTGTCGACGCCGCCGCCCAGCGACATGTTGGCCACGGCGGGCTTGACCGCGTTCTGGGTGACCCAGTTGACGCCGTTCACCACGCCGGCGGTGGTGCCGGACCCGGCGCAGTTGAGCACCTTGACCGCGATCAGCTGCACGCCCTTGGCGACGCCGTGCGCCGTGCCGCCGACCGTGCCGGCGACGTGGGTGCCGTGGCCGTTGCAGTCGGTGTTGTTGCTGTCGACCGTGTTGGTGCCCCAGGTGGCCCGGCCGCCGAAGTCCTGGTGGGTGGTCCGGATGCCGGTGTCGATGATGTACGCCCGCACGTTGCTCGCGGTCGTCGCGTAGTTGTAGGCGCTGTCCAGCGGCAGGTCGCGCTGGTCGATGCGGTCCAGGCCCCACGACGGCGGGTTCGGCTGGACGGCCTCGACCTTGATCGGCAGGTCGGCCTGCACGAACGCCACCCGCGGGTCGGCGGCCAGGCGCCGGGCCTGGGCCGCGGACATCGTGGCGTGGAAGCCGTTGAGCGCGTGCTGCCAGGCCACCCGGACCTGACCGCCGTACTTGCCGACCAGCGAGGACGCGGTCGACGCGGACGCCGACCTCGGCGACGCCGAGTCGTTGAGGGCCACGATGTAGGAGCCGGGGACGGCGTCGGCGCGGTCCGCGCCGAGCACGGCGCCCTCGGCCGCCGCCACGCCGACGTTCGAGAAGGCCAGCGCGGTGGCCGACACGGCGGCCAGGCCGAGCGCGGCCAGTCTTCTGGTGGTTCGGGCGTCTCCCATGAGCAGGGTTCTCCCTTTTCGGGCAGGGCTGCGCGGCCGGGCCGGCGGGTGAGCCGGTCGGCCGAGCGGTGCAGGGATGGGGACGTTCGCGCGAACGGTGTGTGGCGACCTGGTCACTTGCATGGTCGGGAGAAAACCGACCGCCCAGTAGCGCCGTTAGTCGTAACTACGTCGAATCGGGACCGATCAGGTCCGATCGGCGGGTCCGCCCTGGCCCAGGTGCTCGTCCCGGTACGCCCGCCAGCGGGCGAGCAGGTCGGGCAGCGCGGAGTGGACGAACTGGAAGAACATCAGCATCTCGGCGATGCGCCCGCCGGCGGGCGTGTCGGACCCCAGCACGCCGATGCCCTCCTTGAGCGGGGCCTCCCAGCGGCGGAACATCTCGTCGCGGCGGAACAACGCCTCGTACCAGACGTCGTCGAACAGCCGGTAGAGATCACGGCGCGTGCCGATCTCACGTTCGCGGGTCACCAGGTTCACCTGGCTGAGGTAACGTATCGCGCCGGAGATCGCGGCCGGTGACACCCGCAACAGCTCGGCCAGCTCCGCGGAGGTCATCCCGCCGGAGTCCGTGCAGAGCAGGGCGACGAACACCCGTGACGGCATCCGGGGCAGGCCGGACTCCGTGAACACCGAGGAGAAGCGCTCGATGAAGCGCAACACCGCCTGATCGTCCCGCTCGCCCACGTGAGTCACCGCCGGATCATCCCTTCAAGTACCGCTGATCGGGTGGCAGTTTATACGCTTCCTTAACTTCACGAGTTTGTGAAAATACTGTAGCTTCCCTGCCATGACTGCTGCGATATCCGTGTCGGGCCTGGTCAAGGCGTTCGGCCCGACGCGAGCACTGGACGGGTTGGACCTGACCGTCCGCGAGGGGGAGGTGCACGGCTTCCTCGGCCCGAACGGGGCGGGCAAGTCCACCACCATCCGGGTCCTGCTGGGTCTGCTGCGCGCCGACGCGGGCTCCGCGTCGCTGCTCGGCGGCGACCCGTGGCGCGACACCGCCGAGCTGCACCGCAGGCTGGCCTACGTGCCGGGGGACGTGAGCCTGTGGCCGAACCTCACCGGCGGCGAGGTGATCGACCTGCTGGGCCGGCTGCGCGGCGGGCTGAACGAGAAGCGCCGCGCCGAGCTGCTGGAGCGCTTCGAGCTGGACCCGCGCAAGAAGGGCCGCACCTACTCCAAGGGCAACCGGCAGAAGGTCGCCCTGGTCGCGGCGCTCGCCTCCGACGTGGAGCTGCTGATCCTGGACGAGCCGACCTCCGGGCTGGACCCGCTGATGGAGGCCGTGTTCCAGGACGCGGTCAACGAGCTGCGCGGCGAGCGGACCGTGCTGCTGTCGAGCCACATCCTGGCCGAGGTCGAGGCGCTGTGCGACCGGGTCAGCATCATCCGCAACGGTCGCACCGTGGAGAGCGGCACGCTGGCCGACCTGCGCCACCTGACCCGCACCAGCGTCGCCGCCGAGCTGGTCGACGCCCCCGAGGGGCTGGCCGACCTGCCCGGTGTGCACGACCTGGTGGTCGAGGGGCGGCGGGTGCGGTTCGAGGTCGACACCGACCACCTGGACACCGCCCTGCGCGCGTTGGTCCGCGGCGGCGTGCGCACGCTGACCAGTCAGCCGCCGACGCTGGAGGAGCTGTTTCTGCGCCACTACGAGGACGTGGCGGAGGGGGCGATGTCGTCGTGACCGGGCTCGGGGCGCTGGTGCGCCTGGCCCTGCGCCGCGACCGGCTGCTGCTGGCCGTGTGGGTGGTGGGCCTGGTCGGCATCACGCTGTCCACCGCGTCGACCGTGGGCGAGCTGTACGGCACGGTCGAGTCCCGGCAGCAGCTCGGCGCGACGGCCGGCAGCAACCCGGCGTTCCTGGCCATGCTCGGCCCGCTGTACGACGCGTCCACGACCGGCGGCGTGGTGGCCTGGCGGTGGGGCGTGTTCGGCGGGCTGCTGGTCGGCCTGATGGCGATGTTCCTGGTCACCCGGCACACCAGGGCGGAGGAGGAGGCCGGACGGCTGGAGCTGATCGGCTCGACCGTCGTCGCCCGGCACGCGCCCCTGGCCGCCGCCGTGGTGGTGGCCCTGCTGGCCGCCGCGGTGATCGGCCTGCTCGTCGCGCTCGGGCTGGTCGGCCTGGGCGAGCCGGTGGGCGGGTCGTTCGCGCTGGGCCTCGCGTTCGCGTCCGTCGGGTGGGTGTTCACCGGGGTCGGCGCGGTCGCCGCGCAGGTCTCGGAGAGCACCCGCACCGCCAATTCGATCGCGGGCGCCGCGCTCGGCCTCGCCTACCTGCTGCGGGCCGTCGGCGACGCGGCGGGCGACGAGGGGCCGACCTGGTTGACCTGGCTGTCCCCGCTGGGCTGGCTGGAGCTGACCCGGGCGTTCGCGGGCGACCGGTTCTGGGTCCTGCTGCTGCCGGTGGCTCTGCTCGGGGTGCTGCTCGCGGTCGCGTCGGTGCTGGTGACCAGGCGGGACCACGGCGGTGGGCTGCTGCCGGCCCGTCTCGGCCCGGCCCGCGCGCCCGCCTCGCTGGGCAGCGCGTTCGGCCTGGCCTGGCGGTTGCAGCGCGGCACGCTGATCGGCTGGACGCTGAGCCTGTTCGTGCTCGGCGCCGTCTACGGGTCGGTCGCGCGGGGCGTCGAGCAGATGCTGGAGGCGAACCCGGCGCTGGAGCGGATCATCGCGCAGATGGGCGGCACGGGCGCGATCGTGGACGTCTACCTTGCCTCGATCATCGGCATCATCGCCCTGTTCAGCGCCATCTACGTGGTGCAGTCGACGTTGCGGCTGCGCGGCGAGGAGTCCGCGTTCCGGGCCGAGCCGGTGCTGGCCACCCCGGTCAGCCGGTTCGCGTGGGTCGGCAGCCACGTGCTGTTCGCGACCGTCGGCACGGCCGTCGTGCTGGCCGCCGCCGGCGCCGGCGCTGGCCTGGTGCACGGCGCGCGGGTCGGCGACGTCGGCGGCCAGGTCGCGCGGCTGGTCGGCGCGGCGTTGGCGCACGTCCCGGCGGTCTGGGTGGTCGCGGGCCTCGCGTTCGCCCTGTTCGCGCTGGCGCCGAAGCTGTCGTCGGCGAGCTGGGCGGTGATCGTGGTGTTCCTGGTGCTGGGGCAGCTCGGTCCGCTGCTGCGGCTCGACCAGTGGGCGATGGACCTCTCGCCGTTCACCCACATCCCGAAGGTGCCGGGCGCGGAGCTGACCGCGACGCCCCTGGTGTGGCTGACGGTGGTGGCCGCCGCGCTGGTGGCGGTGGGTTTCGCCGGGTTCCGGCGGCGGGACGTCGGCCGGTGATCTGAAAGAGCACTTTCGAAAGGACGCTTTCAGGTCTACCGTCGGGGCCATGGACCTCCCACGGCCCCGACGCGTCGCCGATGCCGACGCGCTGAAGGCGTTGGCGCACCCCCTGCGCGTGTCGTTGCTGAACCACCTGCTGGCCGTCGGCCCCCGCACCGCGAGCGAGTGCGCCGAGGCGGTCGGGTCGACGGCCTCCAACTGCAGCTGGCACCTGCGGCAACTGGCCAAGTCCGGGTTCGTCGAGCGGGCCGACGCGGGCGACGGGCGGGAACGGCCGTGGCGGGCCACCTCCGTCGGCTACGACGTCGGCGCGTTCGCCGACGACCCCGAGGTCCGCACCCGGCAGGACGCGCTGCTCGCGCTGGCCCTGAACGAGGACGACCGGCTCGTCCGGCGGTTCCTGGACCGGCAGCGCGAACTGCCGCGCGAGTGGCTGGACGCGTCCGCGCTGCACGGCTACACGCTCGCCGTGACCGCCGAGGAGCTGAAGGACCTGCTCGGCCGGATCGACGACGTCCTGCGCCCGTACCTGGTCCCGGTGCGGCAGGACGTGCCCGAGGGCGCGCTGCCCACCCACGTCGGCATCAGGGCCTTCCCCCGGTGAGCCGGCCCGGGCCGTTGCGCGGGCCCGCGTTCCGCCGGCTGTGGATCGCGGGGTTCGTCTCCGAGATCGGCGACTGGGTGCTGCTGGTCGCGCTGCCGGTGCACGTGTACCAGCGCACCGGCTCCACGGCCGCCACCGCCACGACGTTCGTGGTGGCCCTGCTGCCGAGCCTCGCGCTGTCCCCGGTGGCCGGGGTGCTGGCCGACCGCTTCGACCGGCGGAAGCTGATGCTGGTAGTCAGCCTCGCCCAGGCGGTCACCCTGCTGCCGCTGCTCACCGGCGACCTCGTGCTGGTCAACGTGGTCACGGCGGTGCAGGCCGGGCTGGCGGCGCTGTTCGAGCCCGCCAAGAACGCCCTGCTGCCGACCCTCGTGCCGCGCGAGCAGGTGCCGGCCGCCAACGGGCTGGTGGCGCTGAACGCCAACCTGGCCCGGCTGGTCGGCGCGTCGCTGGGCGGTCTCTTGCTCGGCTACACCGGGCTGACGGGTGTGGTGCTCGCCGACGTGGCGTCGTTCCTGCTGGCCGCGGCCCTCCTGGCGACGCTGCGCACGAGCGACCAGCGGCGCGGAGCCGGCGCACCCGCGTGGCGCGCCTGGCTGGACGGGCTGCGCGAGCTGCGCGGCCCGCTGCGGCCGATGGTCGCCGTGGTCGGCCTCATGGCCACCGGCCAGGGCCTCTTCGTCGTGCTGTTCGTGGTCTTCGTGACCGAACGCCTCGGCGGGGGAGCGGCCGAGGTGGGGCTGCTGCGCGGGGTGCAGGCCGTCGGCGGCCTGCTCGGCGGCCTGCTGATCGGCGTCCTGGCCCGCCGGCTCACCCCCGACCGGCTGCTGGGCGCGTCGCTGCTCGGGTTCGCCGCGATCGCCGCCCTCGGCTGGAACGGACCGCACCTGACCACGGCGCTGGTGTTCTACCTGGCCGTGTTCGCCGTGGTGGGCGTGCCCGGCGTCGTCGCGGGGGCCGGGATGATGTCCGTGCTGCAACTGCACACGTCCGACGACGTGCGCGGCCGGGTCATGGCGACCTTCGGCAGCCTCTACGACGGCGGCCAGGCGCTCGGCATGGTGCTGGCGGGCGCGCTCATGCCCGTGTTCGGCCTGTCCGCCCTGCTCAACGCCCAGGCCGCGCTCTACCTCGCGGCCGGCGTGCTGGCCCCGGCCGTCCTCCGCGGCCGAAGAGCAGCGCCGGCGGCGCGGCCGTGACCAGCGCGGCGGGCACCAGGAACGCGCCGACCGGGTCCGCGTGGTACAGCGGCACGATCGCCGCCGGCGACACCGCCCCACCCAGGAACCGCAACGACTGCACCACCGACACCGCCCCACCGCGATTCGCGCCGTCCCCCGACAGCGCCAGGGCGTTCAACCCGACGATCACCGCCTGACTGCACGCACCCGCCACCGCCCACAACGCCGCCACCGCCACCACCGACGGCAACAACCCGACACCCGCGAGCAGCACCCCGCCGACCGCCGCGCCGGCCACCGCGCACCACCGCGCCCCGAACCGGTCGATCGACCACCCGGTGAGCCGAGCCGTGCAGATCGCGACCAGACCGAACCCGGTCAACACCAACCCCCGCCCACCCGCACCCATCCCGAACGCGTCACCCAGCCGCAACGCCACCAGGAACGACAACCCGCCCAGACAACCCCAGGCCACGAACCCGGTCGCGGCCAACCGCACCGTCCGCCCCCGCCACGCGCTGCGCAACCGCGGCCGCTCACCCCCGCGCGGCGGGTCCGCGGGCAACCCGGCCGCCGCCAACCCCGCCGCCACCACCGCCGCCCCGACGAACGCCCACCGCCACGACACCTCCGCCGCCAACCCGCTCAACAACGGCGCCGACGTCTGCCCCGCCGCCTGCATGGACGCGAAGAACCCCAACGCCCGCCCGAGCCGCTCCTTCGGCACCACCGCCGCGATCGTCGCCAACAACAGGGGAGTGGTGAACGCGTTCGCCGCCCCCTGCACCGCCCGCCCACCCATGAGCACGGGAAACGACCACGACACCGCGCACAGCACCGACGCCACCACGTACACCGCGTACGCCACCCGAACCGTGCGACGGGCTCCCCACCCCTCCCCCCACGTGCCGGAGAACAACATCAACAACGCGAACGGCACGAGGTACCCGCTCACCGTCGCCGCCGCCGTGCCACCGGAAACCCCGAAGTCCCCACCGACCTCGGGCAACACCGAAGCCGTCATGGCCCCACCGAAAGGCCCGAGGAACCCACCCGCGTACAACGCCGCCACCCGAACACGGCCCCGGACCCCACTCACGGCCCCGGACCCTAACCGCCCACCACCACGACAACCGCCGCCAAGCCCCCCGTGCAAGTGCTCTTCTTCCCCGAAGGAGGGGGCCGTGTCATCCCGCCGACCTGGCTCTGCCCAACCACACGTGTCAAGGGGGCACTCCCGGCCCTACCGCACCCGAGGCTGGAACGGCCCCCTTGACAGGTTGGACGTGGAATTGCGGTTGGCGCGGTACTCGCGTCCGCACGCGGTTCCCACCCCCGGTTCCGCTCAAGACGGAAGCGTCGGCGCGGCGGGTGGTGTTGGATCGCGACACGGCCGTTCTGTTGGCCGGCCTGATTGGGAACCGGCCGAAGACGGCCCGGTGTTCGCCAACCCGATTACCGGCGGGTGGTGGTCCCGCCAGCAGGTGAGCAAGGCTTTTGCTCGCGCCCGGGATCACGCGACGGCGGCCGGGATGGTCAAGCGGTCCCGGATTCACGAGCTGCGCCACACCCACGCCGCGTGGCTGCTCACCGACGGGGTTCCGCTGCCGGCGGTGTCGTGCCCGTGAACCTGGTGACGTACCGGCCGGGGTCGGCACTACTTGGCGGGCCCGGCGGGGTCCGCTAGTTCCAACTGGGTTGCCACTCGATCCCGGTTGGCCGTGCGCCCCCGGTGTTCATGTACTCGTGCGCGGCGCGGCGTGCTTCGGTCAGCGGGATTTCGGCGTTTGCCGGGAATTCGGTGTCTGAGCCGGTGAAGTAGTACAGGGGTGGTTGCTCGGCGGTGTCGGGTCCCTTGCTGATACAGGCGTCGGGGGCGTCGGGCCCGGAGTAGTAGAGGACTCCACGGCCGGTGCGGGCGTCCAACCCGACGTCAAGGATCGCGTGGCCGGGATCGCCGTGGATGAGCAGTTGGACCGTGATGGGTGCGTTCCAGCCCACGACGGTGTCGAACACGGCGTCCAACTCGGCCGGGGTGTGGACGACGGTGGGCCCGGTGGCTTTCCTGTCGTACCAAGCTTCTAGCGCCACCACGGGCGGGCACCTCCTGTGTATCGCTTGCTGATGGGTTCGCCTTGTTCGGTCGTGCCGTACACGGTGAGCGTCGATCCTTCCGGGAGCAGGATCGGCACGAGGGTGTCACACCCGAACGGGCCGACGCACGGCTCATTGTTGATTACGACCGTGGCGTGTCGGATTCCCTCCCGGCTCATGCGCGTGGCGAGTTTGATTTCCACATCCCCGGTCTTGGCGGATTTTCGCGGCATCCCCATGTCACGTAGTCGGGCATCGGCCGCGTCGGCATCGTCGTCCCGGCCGCTGACAATCGGTTGGGCCGTGCCGTCCGGGCCGATCCAGTAACCGCGCGTCTTCTGCCCGGCTCCGGGCACTACGGGCGGGGGTAGTTCGCGGCGTAGTTCCCCGACCCGTTCGGGTGGGACCGCGGGCCCTTCGGGTTCGGCCCGGTTGGTCGGTGGTGGTGGTGTGGACGGCTGTTGTTCGGGCGGCCGTTGCGGTGGCTGTGCCGGCCGTGGAGCGTCCGGGGCCGGTGGCACGGTGTCCGCACCCGTGAGCGCGGTCAACGCGGCCTGTGCGCGGTCCATGCCCGCCCCGAGGATCTTCCACAGGTCTTTCACCCCGTTGATCACCTGTTGGAAGCCGGCCAGCGCCTGTTCGGTGGCCGACTCCAGCCCGACGGCCCCGCGCAGGTGTGCCGCCAACAGGTCGTGCGCCTCTTCAGCCAAGTCCTGAGCCCGTCCGACTGCGTCGCGGCACTGTGACGCCTTATCGCACGCCTGGGACAGGCTCTGAGCCACTTCCCCGATCGAGGCCACCCGGTCCCCTCTCCCCGCGCGTCAGCGTGGCAGAGGGGTCCGACAGTGACCGTGTCGCCACACTCCGTGTCCGACCCGCCAGAGTGGGGGAACGTGGGCAAGCCGCGGCATCGCCCAGTTGCTCGCTCGCGCTGGCCGGGGCGAGGTGAGCACGCCACTTGCCCACGTCGCGTACCACCTTGGACACGTCGGCGGGATGACACGGACACCGGCCCCACCATCCGACCGCAGTCAACGACGATGGCCCGTCATCCTGCCGATCTGCCCGTCCGGCGAGGACTCTTCTTGCTTTTCGGGTCACATCCCGGTCGGCCCACGCCCGGGCCCACGCCCCCGCCGCCGCAGGTACCGCTCGAACTCGGCCGCGATCGCGTCACCACTGGCCTCGGTGATCTGCAACTCCGCGTCCCCGCGCTCCTCCAACGCCCGCACGTAGTTGCGCACGTCCTCGTCCTCGTCGGCCATCTCGCTGACCGTGCGCTCCCACTCCTCCGCCTGCTCGGGCAGCGCGCCGAGCGGCACCTCGACGTCCAGCACCTCCTCCACCCGGTGCAGCAGCGCCAACGTCGCCTTCGGCGAGGGCGGCTGGGACACGTAGTGGGGCACGGCCGCCCAGAAGGAGATCGCGGGCACGCCCGCCTGCACGCACAGGTCCTGGAACACGCCCACGATCCCGGTCGGCCCCTCGTACCGGGACCGCTCCAACCCGTACTTGGCGGCCGCCGCCTCGTCGTAGGCGGTGCCCGTCACGGGCACGGGACGGGTGTGCGGGGTGTCCATCAGCAGCGCGCCCAGCGTGACCACCGTCGTCACGCCCAGCCGCTCGATGTGCCCGAGCAGCTCGCCGGCGAACTTCCGCCAGCGCATGTTCGGCTCGATCCCGTGCACCAGCACCACGTCGGTGGAGGAGCCGGGTGGACGGCACACCGACAACCGCGTCGTCGGGAATTCCACCCGTCGGGTGACACCGTCCACCATCCGGACTGTGGGTCGAGTCACCTGGAAGTCGTAGTAGTCGTCCGGATCGACCTCCGCCAACGGCCTCGCGTCCCACGTGAGTTGCAGGTGTTCGATCGCCGTGCTGGCGGCGTCGCCTGCATCGTTCCACCCCTCGAACGCGCACACCATGATCGGGTTGGTGAGCGGTTCGCTGGGGTCGTAGGGGGTCTGGTCGGCCTGGTCCGGATCGGTCACGGCGCCAGACTACGACCACCGGCGCACACCCGACGCCGTAGGCTTGGCGCATGTCGGATCGTGTCACGCCCCCGTTCCGGGGCGCGCTCGCCGACCACCTCCTCGTCGCGGGGGCCGTGACGGGCGTGACGCCGAGGTCCGCCCGCCGTCCGTCGGACGACTTCGCAGCTCACCGGGACCGCGACGGGATCGCGCCCGGAGCCCGGCCGGACGTCGCCGGTGCCCTCGCGCCCGGAGCGGAGCCCTCCGGACGGGCCGGGCGCGGCGTCGAGGAGCGGATCTTGGAACTGTCACGTCGGGGTGCCGAACTCACCCGTTCGCGGCACACCACCCCTGAGGCACCGAACGGCGAAAGGCGCACATGACGGTCGAGGCTGTGCTCTGGGACATGGACGGCACGCTGCTGGACTCGGAGAAGCTGTGGGACATCCCGCTCTACGAGTTCGTGGAGAAGTTGGGCGGCACGCTGTCGCTGGAGACCAGGCAGGCGATGGTCGGGTCGAGCGTGCCGCGCACGATGGCGATGCTGTTCGCCGAGGTTGGCGAGCCGAACCCGACGCCGGAGGACGTGGCCGACGGCGCGGCGTGGATCATGCGCCGCACCGAGGAGGTGTTCCGCGCCGGGCTGCCGTGGCGGCCGGGCGCGCAGGAGGCGTTGCGCGCGGTCCGCGACTCGGGGGTGCCGATGGCCCTGGTCACCTCGACCGAGCGCCAGTTGACCGAGGTCGCGCTGGACACCATCGGGCGGGACCTGTTCGACGTCACCGTGTGCGGCGACGAGGTGGACCGCCGCAACAAGCCGCTGCCCGACCCGTACCTGAAGGCCGCGCGCCTGCTCGGCGCGAACCCGACGCGCTGCGTCGCGATCGAGGACTCGCCGACCGGCGTGGCCTCCGCCGCGGCCGCCGGGTGCACGGTCCTGGTGGTGCCGTGCGACGTGCCGGTGGAGCCGGGCGAGCGCCGCGTGTTCCGCGACTCCCTGGTGGGCGTCACCCTAGCGACGCTCGCCCCGCTCCTGAACGGCTGAGACCCCGGCCCGACCGCAGCCGACCCGGCCACAGCCGACCCGACCGCCGCTAGACCGCCGACACCGGCCGAACCCGCCGCACGGCCGGGTCGACCAGCAGCCCGAACACCACCCCGAGCCCCAGCCACAACGTGGCCGTCTCGGCGAGCGACGCGAGCCGGAACTCCCACAGCACGGCACCCGGCACGTCGGCCGGCACCGCGTCCGGCGTGCCCGGGAACGCCACCAGCAGCACGACCACGGCCGCGACCACCGCCAACGCCACCACCGTGCCGCGAACCGGCGGGCTCAACCGGTGAAGCCGTGACGCGAGCCGGCTCGCCCCGGCCGCGACCAGCAGCCCGGCCGCGATCAACCCCAGGTAGAGCACGGTGCGGTACTCCACCGTGTCGGCGTCGCCGACACCGGGCGGGTTGGCCGGGTACTTCACCGCGGGCAGCACCGCGGCCGCGCCGAACGCCGCCGCGGACAGCGTCACCGCCCGCACGAACGGCGTCCGGCCCGCGAACCACCGCCGCGACCCCGCGTACGCCGTGGCGAACAACGCCCCGACCGCGACGCCGACGAGCACCGCGGCCAGCACGCCGCCGACGACCTGCGTGCCCCGGCTGAACACCTCGCCGTGCCCGTGCCCGCCCGACGCCGCGGGCCGCGCCTCCTCGACGGCCAGCGCCGCCCGGATCGGCGCCTCGACCACGAGCACGCCGACCAGGCCCGCGAGCAGCCCGGACACCGCGCCCGCGCCCACACCGCGGGCCAACAACCCCTGGTAGGTGGGTGTCCTCACGCCGGCGCCTAGTGGCACGGGACGCCGAGCGCGTGCCGGCCGTCGTGGAAGAACTCGTGCACGGTCTCGGCGGCGTGGCCGAGCGCGATGCCGTTCTCCTGCAGCACCAGCCAGGTCACGGCCAGCGCGACCAGCGCGACGGCGTAGGCCCATTTGGGGACCGGTGGGGAGAGGGGGTGCGCGGGGCTCGTCATGACGGCCTCCTCCATACCTCGTGGAAGGTCAACAACAACTCGTGCCGCAGCCGGTCTCCTGACTCCCGGATCGACGCCGTCCCCGCGTCTTCCCAGCCGCTGCGCGCGGCCAGTGACGTGCTCGGCGGGTTGGCTCCCCGGTCACAGTGGCGAGGACCGCGCCGGATTCCCACCGGCTTCCCGTCCACTGCGGCGCCCGAACGGTAGAGGCCGATCACCGGCGGGCACAACCGACCAGACGAGTTGTCGTGCGCGTCATCCCCGCCGCGGCGGCAACGGGCAGTCGCCGCACGTGCCGCCGCCGTCGAGCCGGTAGTACAGGCAGCAGCTCCGCCGCCGGAACGCGATCTCGCCGGGGAACGGGATGAAGTCGCCGGTGCCCTTGAGCGGCGGTTCGGCGAACAGCTCGTCGGCCAACGCCGCGCAGTCGACGCCGCCGCGGTGCACCGTGCGCAACGCGCCCGCCGCGGACGACCCCGCGTTGCCCCACAGCAGACCGCGGGCCACCCGGGTGGTCGCGTGCAGCGCCTCCACCACGGGCCCCAGCGACTCGGCGAGGCCGACGCCGGGCAGCGGGTCCTTCAGCCGGACCTGGAGCCCGTCCGGGCCGTAACGCCACCACAGGTTCGCGGGTCGGACGTCCGGCGCGACACCGCCGACCGCGCGGGCGGCCACGACCGGGCTGAGCAGCCGCGCCGTGTAGCCGAGGAAGAACAGCGACCCGGCGACCCGCCGCTCCCCGGTGCGGTAGCGGGCGGCGATCCGGTCGAGGGCGTCGGGCAGGGCGGGGCCGCGGTCCGCCAGCGCCTCGCCGTCGTGCCAGCCGTCGTCGGGCCGGCCGACGTCGAGGGCGAAGAACGGGCTGAGGCCGCGGACCTGCCGCAGGGTGGCCAGGACTCGGGCGAACTCGGACACGCGCCCCAGTCTGCCGCCACCGCGCCACCTGCGTCCGCAAGCCCCCGTCCGCCGCCCTCGTCCGTCAGGGGATGTAGAACGTCATCAGGTCGCCCCGCACCGGCGGGAACAGCGCGTGCATCAGCTCGGCGTTCGGCCCCGGGTACACATCCGGCTCCCGCGCCGTCAGGCCGCGCAGACCGTGCGGACCGAACAGCAGCGACGCCAACCGGTCCGGCGCCACCCCCGCGCCGCCCGCCGCGCCCGGCGCCTGCATCCGACCGCCCGGCACGACCGGCCCGACCTCGCCCGCCCGGAACGGCAGCCGCACGTGCGAGCCGTAGAACGAGACGATCGCCTCACCCTCCCGGTCCGCGAAACCTCCCCGCGCCAACCGCCGCCCGAACACCGGCCGCAGGTGCTCCAGCAACGCGACCGGGTCACCGATCCGCACGTAGTACGAGTTGGCCTCCTCCGGCGGCGGCCCGAGGAACGGCGCCAGCGCCGCGCCCGCCACCGACCACGGCCGGTCGGTCATCTCGGTGGCCCCCGTCGCGGCGAGCAGCGCGTGCGCCGCCGCCTCGTCCACGGCGGCCACCTCGCACAGCCGCACGCCCTCCTCCGGCGGCGTGGTGCGGCCGGTCGCGACCGGCACGCCGTCCCGCTCCACCAGCCACTGCGCGCTGCCGTCGCGGGCCACCAGCCACCGCCACAGCGCGGGGGAGTGCGGCATCCGCAGGTCGGCCCGCGCCTGCTCGGCGTCCTGGAGGCGCGCCATCGCCGGGATGTCGGCCACGGTCGCCTCGCGCACCACGTGCCCGCCGACGTCGGGGCGTCGCACGACCGGCCGGGTGGCCGGGATCGGGATGGCGTAGGTGTAGCCGAACCGCCGGTAGAAGTAGGGGATGCCGAGCATCACGTGCACCAGGTGACCGCGCGCGGCCGAGCGCTCGTGCGCCCACGCCATCAGCGCCCGCACCAGCCCCCGGCCCTCGTAGTCGCGGTGGGTGGCGACCAGCTCGACCTGCCCCGCCGGGATCTCCACGCCGTCGAGCACCAGCGTCTCGTCCAGCAGGGTCGCGGTCGACACGACCTCGTCGCCGTCCACCACGACCGCGCACGCGTCCCAGCCCGCGTCCGGGTCCTCGACCACCAGGCGGTGGTCCACGGCGTCGGCCGGCTCGCCGCGCTCGGCCAGCAGCGCGCCGATCCGGTCGAGGTCTTCGGGGCGCGCGGTCCGCAGCACCAGCCCATCGGTCACCACGCCAGTGTCGTGAGGCGACCGGAGACCGCGCCAGCGGTTTTTCGGTGGCGTCGGCGGCCACGCCACCGCACAATCCGCGCATGCCCTGGCTCCCCGCTGACTTCGCCCACCCGACCCGCGTGCCGCTCGACGCCGAGCACCACCTGCGGCCCATCCGCGAGTCCGATGTGGACATCGACTACCCGGCCGTGATGGGCTCGCGGGAGCGGCTGTGGTCGCGGTACGGCGAGAAGTGGGGCTGGCCGCCCGCCGACATGACCCACGAGCAGGACCGGGTGGACCTCGCCCGCCACGAACGCGAGCAGGACGCGCACGAGTCGTTCAACTACGCCCTGTTCGACGCCGCCGAGACCGCGCTGCTCGGCTGCGTCTACATCGACCCCGTGGCCGAGCACGAGCCCGCCGACGCGCGGATCTCCTGGTGGGTCGTGGACGGGCACGTGGGCACCGACCTGGAACGTGCGCTCGACGCGTTCGTGCCGAAGTGGATCGCGGAGGTGTGGCCCTTCACCAGTCCCGAGTACGGGATCTAGAGTCCGTGCGGTGACCTCGTCGGCCAAGTGGACCATCGTCGCCGTCTGCCTCACCGTCCTCGCCGTGCTGGTGCCGTGGTCGCACTACGGCGGCATCGACGTCGAGCTGCCCCGCCTGCCGCTCTGGTGGGCCTACGTGGGCGCGGCGTCGGCGATGCACGCGACCGCGATGGCGCCGCCGCGTGCCGCGCTGCCGGTGGCGGCGGCGTTCGCCGTGGTCGCGCTGGTGGCGGCGGTGGTCGTCGCGACCGGCTACGACGCCTCGTCCCACATCTTCGACCACGTCATCCCGGCCGTCCGGCCGCGTCCCGGGCTGGGCGCGGTGTTCGCCGTGGCGGCGGTGGCCGCGCAGGCGGCCGGGCTGCGCGCCCGTGCCCGCGCGGCGCGGTCCGTCCCGGCCTGACCGGGGTCCTGGCTGCCTGCGGCCGTTCGGGGGATGGGAGGATCAGACCCCGTGAAGACCTTCGACGAGCTGTTCGCCGAGCTGAGCGAACGCGCACGCACCCGCCCTGAGGGCTCCGCCACCGCCGCGGCTCTGGAGGCCGGGGTGCATGCGCAGGGCAAGAAGGTGCTGGAGGAGGCCGGCGAGGTCTGGATCGCCGCGGAGCACGAGTCCGACGAACGCCTGGCCGAAGAGGTCTCCCAACTGCTGTACCGCGTGCAGGTGCTGATGCTCGGCCGCGGCCTGACCCTCGAAGACGTCTACAAGCACCTGTGATCCTGGAAGTCGCCGCGCTCGACGTCCGCCCCGGGCTGGAGGCGGACTTCGAGCGGGCGTTCGCCGAGGCGCGCGGGCTCGTGGCGCGCTCGCCCGGGTTCGTCTCGCTCGACCTGCGGCGCTCGGTCGAACGACCGTCCCGGTACCTGCTGCTGGTGGGGTGGGAACGGCTGGAGGACCACACGGTCGGCTTCCGGCAGGGACCGCTGTACCCGCGCTGGAAGGCGTTGCTGCACCACTTCTACGACCCGTTCCCGACCGTCGAGCACTACCGCGAGCCCTGACCGCCCAGCAGCGCGACCACCTGGTCGTCGGTGACCTGGTCGAACCGCTCGTAGAACCGGCCGACCGCGCGGAAGTCGGCCCGCGCGTGCGGGCACACGACCAGGTCGGCGTCCTCGGCCAGGGCGCGCACCGCGTCCGCCGCGCCCACCGGCACCGCCAGCACCAGGCGGCCGGGCCGCTGCCCGCGGGCTTCCCGCAGGGCGGCGCGGGCGGTGACGCCGGTGGCCAGCCCGTCGTCCACCACCAGCACGTCCCGGCCCTCCAGCCGCACCGGCCCGTCGCGGTACCGCGCGAGCCGCCGCCGGGCCTCCTGCCGTTCGGCCGCGCACGTCTCGGCCAGGTCGTCGGCGGTGAGGCGGAGCAGGCGCAGCGCGTCCTCGTCGAAGATCGGCGCGCCGTCGGCGGTGACCGCGCCGACGCCGTACTCGGGGTGGCCGGTCGCGCCGATCTTGCGGGCCACGGCCACGCCCAGCTCGCCGCCCAGCGCCGAGGCCACCTCGACCGCCACCGGCACGCCGCCGCGGGCCAGGCCGAGCACCAGGGGGTCGGTCCACGTCCGGTCGGCCAGCGCGCGGGCGAGCACCCGGCCGGCGTCGGAGCGGTCCGCGAACCTCACACCCCCATGGTGCGCGCGTCGCGGGCGGCCGGCGACCGCCGGGCTAGCGCTCCCGCACGAACAGCGACTGCGCGCCGCGCCCCACCTCGCCGCGCTCGTCGTGCAGCACGCTGCTCGCCACGCCGACGCCGGACGGTCCGATCACGGTCCGCGCGTCCAGGGCGAACCACTCGCCGACCGGCTCCCGGTGCAGGTGCACGGTCAGGTCGGTGTTGATCGCGTACCAGGTGCGCAGGTCGAGCCGGCTCGACACGCCGCTCGCCGAGTCCGCCGCGGTGAACAGGCGCTGCGTCGCGCTCGGCTCCTCGCCGGCCACCACGCGCACCCGCGGCCGGGCCCACACCACCGCGTCGCCGGGCGTGAAGACCCCGCCGCGGACCGAGCGCCACTCCATCGCCCCCAGGTAGCCGCCCCGCCAGTGCTCCGGGATCGCCATCGGCCCGCACTCCGCCGGCGGGGTCGGCGGCCCCTGGTCGCCGGCCGCGACCGACGCCGTGTCGCCGACCACCATCCGCCAGGCGTGGGCCCGCAGCACCGGCCGGCCGGCGTGCGCGAGTTCCGCGGCCAGCAGCTCCACCGAACGGCCCGGCCGCAGCACCGACGCCGTCACGGTCAGCTCCGCCACCGGCACCGGGCCCAGCACCTCGAACGCGACCCGCGACAGCGCCGTCCCGGGACGCGGCGCGCACCGCTCCAGCGCCCGCACCAGCAGCGCGGACGGCGGCCCGAGGTGCTGGCTGTCCTCGCTCCACGGCCCCGAGGTGTGCCGGGTGGAGGCGAACCGGTCGTCGGCCAGCCGCTCGTAGAACGCGTCCATCGGTCGGCCCCCGTCAGTCGGCCCGGTCCAGCGCGGTCTCCACCCCGGCGTCCGGCTCCGGCCAACCCGGGTACGGCGGCGGCGTGCCGTCGAACGCCGGGCACAGCGCCTTGTGGTCGCAGTAGTCGCACAGCCTGCCCGGGTTCGGCCGGAAGTCGCCCGACTTCGCCGCGCGCAGGATCGCGTCCCAGATCGCCTCCAGCGTGCGCTCGAACCGGGTCAGCTCGGCCTCGTCCGGCTGGTAGGCGAGCGCCTGCCGGTCGGCCAGGTACATCAGCCGGAGCTGGCGCGGCACCACGCCCCGCAGCCGCCACAGCACCAGCGCGTAGAACTTCATCTGGAACAGCGCCTTGGCCTCGCCGACCTCGCGCGGCGCGGCGCCCGTCTTGTAGTCGACCACCCGGATCTCGCCGGTCGGCGCCACGTCCACCCGGTCGATGTACCCGCGCAGCAGCACCCCGGAGGGCAGCTCCCACTCCACCAGCAGCTCGCGCGCGTCGGCGTCGAACCGGCGCGGGTCCTCCAGCCCGAAGTAGCCGTCCAGCAGCTCCTCCGCCGAGGCGAGCCACCGCTCCTGCTCCGGGTCGCCCTCGGCGAACAGCTCGGCGAACTCGGGCCGCTCCGCCCGCACCCGCTCCCACGCCGGCCCCAGCAGCGCCCGCGCCGTCTCCGGCAGCCGCTCGGCCGCGGGCAGCCCGAACAGGTCCTCCAGCACCGCGTGCACCACCGTGCCGCGCACCTGCGCCCTCGTCGGCTTCTCCGGCAGCCGGTCGACGGCGCGGAAGCGGTAGAGCAGCGGGCACTGCTTGAAGTCGCCCGCGCGGGAGGGCGACAGCGCCGGCCTGCGGACCGGGCGCTCGGTGATCGTGGGCACTGCCATGGTCGAGAACCATAGGCCAAGCCCCCGACAAGATCGGGTTCCGGCGGGGGCGCCCGGTGCGCTCGTCGGGGTGTGCGCGGGTGTGCCGGTCGGTCTCGCCGTGCAGGTCACGGCGCCGGTGGCGGCGTCCCGGACCGCGAGCCGACGGCGGCCCGGCCGACCGGGACGCCGCGCCCGGCGCTGATCCAACACAGTGCCGATACACCCGGCACCCTAGGCTCGGGACGTGGCGACGACGGGGAGTTGGCGGCGGCAGGTCGGCCGGGACGGCGGGCTGCCGCTGTTCCGCGCGGCCGGGATCCCGGTGCTGCTCGCGCCCTCGTGGTGGCTCGGCTCGGCGGCCATCGTGGTGCTGTACGCGCCGCTGGTCGGCCGCATCGCGCCCGGCGCGGGCGGGCTCACCGGCGTGCTGCTGGCCGCCACGTTCGCGATCTTCCTCGGCCTCTCGGTGCTGGCGCACGAACTCGGCCACAGCCTGGTCGCCCTGCGCCTGGGCCTGCCGGTGCGCCGGCTGCGGCTGTTCCTGCTCGGCGGCGTGTCCGAGGTGATGCGCACCCCGACCCGCCCCGGCCACGAGGGCGCCATCGCCGCCGCGGGCCCGATCGTCTCCATCGTGCTGGCCGGCCTGTTCGCGCTGGCCGCCGCCGCCATCCCGCGGCCGGACGCGGTCTGGCTGCTGATCGCGCAGACCGCGTTCGCCAACGCCGCCGTCGCGGTGTTCAACCTGCTCCCCGGCCTGCCGCTGGACGGCGGCCGGATCCTGCGCGCGGGCGTGTGGGCCGTCACGGGCCGCCGCGCGGCGGGCACCAGGGCCGCCGTGATCGGCGGCGGCGTCGTGGCGGCGCTGCTGGTCGTCTGGGCGCTGTGGGGCGTGCTCGACGGGGCCGAGGACCGCTGGATCCGCTTCGGCGTGTGCCTGCTGACCGCGTGGTTCGTGCTGGCCGGCGCGCGCGGCGAGCTGACCGCCGAGCGCCGCAGCACCTGGCCGGACGGCCTGACCCTGGGCCAGCTCGTCCGACCCGTGCTGCAACTGCCCGCCGAGAGCCCGGTGTCGGGCGCGCTCACCGCGTCCGCCGGCCGGGGCGTGGTCCTGGTCCGCGCGGACGGGGTCGCGGCCGGCCTGCTGGACCGCGAGCTGGCCACCCGCCTGGCCAGCACGTCACCGCACGCGCCCGCCGAGCAGGCCGCCGTGCCGATCCGGCCGGAGACCGTGCTGCTGGAGAACGAGACCGGCGCGGAGGTGGTGGAACGCGTGCACGGCACCGCCGCCTGGGAGTACCTGGTGGTCGACCTCGAAGGGCGACCGGCGGGCGTGCTGCGCCGCGAGGACCTCAAGGCCGCGCTGGACCGCCGCTGAGCAGCCCGGCCTCCTGCGCGAGGATCGCCGCCTGCACCCGCGACCGCAGGCCCAGCTTGGTCAGCACCCGGGACACGTGGGTCTTCACCGTCGTCTCACCGATGTGCAGCTTTCGCCCGATCTGGTGATTCGACAGACCCTCGCCCAGGCACACCAGCACCTCGACCTCACGCTCGGTCAACGCGTCGAGCCCGGCCGGGCGAGGCCGCGGCGCGGTCGAGGCGAACTCGCGCATCACCCGCCGCGTCACGCCCGGCGCGAGCACGCCGTCCCCGGCGGCGACCTGCCGCACCGCGTCGACCAGCGCGGACGCCTCCACCGACTTCAGCAGGAACCCGGCCGCGCCCGCCCGCAGCGCGCCCCGCACGTACTCGTCCAGGTCGAACGTGGTCAGCACCAGCACGTCGCACACGCCGCTGAGCCGCCGGGTCGCCTCGATGCCGTCCATCCCGGGCATCCGGATGTCCATCAGCACCACGTCCGGCGCGAGCCGCGTCGCCAGCCGCACCGCCTCCGCGCCTCCGCGCCGTCCGCCGCCTCGCCGACCACCTCGACGCCGTCCGCGTCGTCGAGGATCATCACCAGGCCCGCGCGGATCGCCGCGTGGTCGTCGGCCACCACGACCCGGATCACAGCGGGAACCCGGCCCGCACGACCCACCCGCCGTCGCCGTCGCGGCCCGCGGAGAACTCCCCGCCGACCAGGTGGGCGCGTTCGGCCATGCTCACCAACCCCGTTCCCGTCCCGTCGCCGCGCGGCCCGTCGACCACGTCGTTGCGCACGACCACCACCAGCCGCCTGACCTGCCGTTCCAGCACCACCGACGTGCGCGAGCCCGGCGCGTGCTTCACCGCGTTGGTCAACGCCTCCTGCACGACCCGGTACGCCGCCAGCTCCACCTCCACCGGCAGCTCGCCCACGTCGGCGCCGCGCAGCTCCACCGCCAGCCCGCTCGCGGCGGCCGACTCGACCAGCCGGCCCACGTCCGCGAGCCGCACCGCCACCGGCTCGTCCGCGGGCCCGTCGGCCCGCAGCACGTCGATCATGGTCCGCATCTCGGCCAGGGACCGGACGCTGTTCTCGCGGACCGACCTCAGCACCGTGCGCACCCGCTCCGGGTACGGCTCCCGCACCGACAGCACCGCCTCGGATTGGATGGCGATCGCCGACAGGTGCCCGGCCACCACGTCGTGCAGGTCGCGGGCCATCCGGTTGCGCTCGGCGTTCACCGCGGCCCGCCGGTCCAGCTCGGCGATGCGGGCGACCTGCTCGGCGCTCTCCCGGTGCTGCCGCACGTTCGTCGCCCACCACACGGGCACCACGAGCAGCGAGAACACCTGCAGACCGGTGGAGAAGGACTGCCGCCAGTCGCCCAGCACCGCGGCCGCCACCGTGACGCCGACCGTCGCCACCGCCACGCCGCCCACCAGGAACCGGTGCAGCCGGCGCGGCCCGTGCAGGGTGGCCACGAACAGCACGTCGACGCACACCATCAGCACCGGCATGCCCAGGTCGAAGTGCCAGTCGGTGAGCACGGCCGCCCCGACCACGGCCAACGCCACGGGCGGCGAGCCGCGGCGGAACGCCTGGCCGGCGCACGCCACCGCCAGGACGCCCACCCGGGCCCAGGTCGGCGCCGCGGTGCCCCGGGCGCCCGGCGCCAGGTCCATCCCCAGCCAGGCGACCAGCAGCCCCACGCCGAAGAACAGCGCCGCGACCAGCACGTCCCGGCGTTTCCCGTGGAGCTCCACCCCGTCATCACAGCACAGGGCCGCACGCCGGTCGTCCTCCCAACCGACCCGGCGGCGTCCTACTAACTGATGACGCGAGGTCGTTCGGCCCGCCGACGCGCGCGAGGCCGCGAGTGGGCAGGATTGATCCCGTGGTCGATCCGTTGGTAGTCGTCATCGTCGCGTGCGAGATCGGGTTCTGGGTGCTGCTGGGCGCGGGGCTGCTGGCCCGCTACGCGCTCCGGATGCGCAGGCTGAGCGCGGTGCTGCTGGTGTGCACACCCGTCGTGGACGTCGTGCTGCTCGTGGCCACCGTCGTGGACCTGCGGTCGGGTGGGGAGGCCACGGCGGCGCACGGGCTCGCCGCCGTCTACCTGGGCGTGAGCGTGGCGTTCGGGCACACCATGCTGCGGTGGGCCGACCAGCGGGTCGCCCACCGGTTCGCGGGCGGCCCGCCGCCGACCAAGCCTCCCAGGCACGGCGCGGCGAAGGTGCGCTACGAGTGGCGCGAGTGGGGCAAGTTCGTGCTGGCCTGGGCCATCGCGGGCGCGGTGGTGCTGCTGCTCACCTACGTCGCGGGCACGCGGGAGCGCACCCTGGCGCTGTGGGGGCAGATGGCCACCATGACGGTCGTCGGCCTGATCTGGCTGGTCGGCTGGCCCCTGTACCACACGGTCACCGAGCTGTTCCGCAAGGACAAGGCCGCCGTCAAGGGCGACTGAGCGCGTCGGGCGGGGGCGCACCTGCCGCCGGCCGCGCGCGGCGTCCGTGCGACCATCGTGCGCCCTTGACGACGCGTGCAGCAGGAGGTTCGCCGCGGTGAGCACCGCCAGTGGTCCGTTCCGACCGGGAGACCGGGTGCAGTTGACCGACCCGAAGGGACGGCACTACACGATCGTGCTCGAACCGGGCAAGGAGTACCACACCCACCGCGGCGCGTTGCCGCACGACAAGCTCATCGGGCAGCCCGAGGGGTCCGTGGTCGTCTCGGTCGGCGGCACGTCGTTCCTGGCCCTGCGGCCCCTGCTGCCGGACTACGTGCTGTCCATGCCGCGCGGCGCCCAGGTGATCTACCCCAAGGACGCCGCCCAGATCGTCATGTACGGCGACGTGTTCCCCGGCGCGCGGGTGCTGGAGGCCGGCGCCGGGTCGGGCGCCCTGACCTGCTCGTTGCTGCGGGCGGTGGGGGAGAAGGGCAGCGTGACGTCCTACGAGGTGCGGCAGGACCACGCCGACCACGCGGTGCGCAACGTCGAGCAGTTCTTCGGCGAGCGGCCGGGCAACTGGTCGTTGACCGTGGGGGACGTGGCCGCGCACGAGGGCGAGGTCGACCGGGTCGTGCTGGACATGCTCGCGCCCTGGGAGGTGCTGCCCACGGTGTCCCGCAGCCTCATCCCCGGCGGCGTGCTGGTGGTGTACGTGGCGACCACCACGCAGCTGTCGAGGGTCACCGAGGCCATCCGGGAGCAGCAGCACTGGACCGAGCCGCACGCGTGGGAGACGCTCGTGCGGCCGTGGCACGTGGTCGGCCTGGCGGTGCGGCCCGAGCACCGGATGATCGGGCACACCGCGTTCCTGCTGACCACCCGCCGGCTCGCCGACGGCGTCACGCCGCCCCGGCCGCAGCGGAGGCCGTCCAAGGGCTGACGCAAGGCCCTGAACAGCGAGAACGGCCCCGGCACGCGAGGTGCGGGGC
>NZ_JBHYXZ010000019.1:62541-79151 GCF_042752395.1 Actinosynnema sp. NPDC059335
TCACCCCCCCCCCCTAAACCCCCCACCCGCCCCCCCCCCCGCTGGGCGGGGGGCCGTTCTCGCGGGTGCGGTCAGTTGTCCGGGCAGGCGACCCAGCCGTCGTCCGTCTTCTTGAACGGCAGCGTGTCGGTCTGGTCCTTGACGAACTCCTTCATGTTGTCCGGGACGCCGTCGAACCGGACCGAGACGGTGGCCGCGGCCTCCGTGTCGCTCTTCTCCTCGACCTTGTCGACGGTGAGGTTGACCTTGATGTTCTTCGCCGCCTCCTGGGCCGCCTCGACCTGCTCCTTCAACTCCGGCGGCAGGTCCTTCAGCTCCTTCTCCAGCTCCGCGGCGAACGCGCCCGGGTCGGTCGCCTTCTTGATGTCGTCGATCGTGCCGTGCTTCTCGCTGCAGGTCAGCGTCTTGAGCTTGTCGAAGTCACGGCTGTTGACGGCGGCGACGTAGCTGTCCGCGGCGTCCTTGGCGGTGCCGTTGCCGCCACCGCCCATCGTCAGGACCAGGGCGATGACCACGCCGATCACGACCACGGCCCCGACGCCGCCCAGGATCCACGGCAGCGGGCTCTTCTTCCGCGGCGGCGTGCCGTAGGGGTCGCCGAAACCACCCGGTTGGCCGTAACCGGGCTGGTTGAACTGGCCGGGCGGGCCGTAGGGCGGCTGACCGGGACCGGGCTGACCGGGCTGACCGTAACCACCGGGTGGCGTGCCGTAACCGGGCTGCTGCCCACCCTGTGGGAAACCCTGGGGCGGCGGCGGGTACCCGCCGGGCTGCTGGCCGTACCCCGGCTGCTGGCCGAATTGGCCTGGTTGCTGGCCAAATTGACCCGGCTGCTGACCGTAGGGACCCGGCTGCTGCGGCGGGACGGACATCACGTTCTCCTAGAACTTCTTGCAGGTGGCAGTGGACACTGCCCGGACTGCGCGCGTGGGACTCGTTATGGGACGCACGGTAGCGGGTAGGAGGTTCCGGCAGACACCGGTATGGAGCAGTTGATCCGGCCGAGCGGGCGGTTTGTGTCATCACACGACGCCCGGGAACCCGCTGGGTGGCGGCTTTTGTCGGTGATCGCCGGTACCGTTGTCGTACGAACACGGGAGGAGGGTGCCGACATGCAGCACGGTCATCCCGGCAGCCAGCCCGATGAGGGTGGCGAGCTGAACAAGGGCAACAACTCTGGTGAGCTGACAGCGCAGATCAGGTTCCTGGAGGACGAGATCGCGTTGCTGCGCCGCAAGTTGACGGAATCCCCACGACACGTCCGCCTGCTGGAGCAGCGGTTGGCCGAGGCGACGGAGCGCGTCAGCCAACTGACCGAGCGCAACACGAAGCTCATCGACACCCTTCGAGAAGCACGGAGCCAACTGCTCGCGCTGCGCGAGGAGGTCGACCGCCTCGCCCAGCCGCCGAGCGGTTACGGCGTGTTCCTGGCCAGGTTCGACGACGGCACGGTGGACGTGTTCACCTCCGGCCGCCGCATGCGGGTCTCCGTATCGCCCGCGGTCGAGACGGCGTCGCTGGTCCTGGGCCAGTCGGTGCGCCTGAACGAGGCGTTGACCGTGGTCGAGGGCGGCGACTTCGAGCGCACCGGCGAGGTGTGCACGTTGCGCGAGGTGCTGACGACCGACACGGCGGACGGCTCGATCGGTCGCGCGCTGGTCGTGGGCCACGCCGACGAGGAGCGGGTCGTGTGGCTCGCCCAGCCGCTGATGGACTCGCCGCTGAAGGCGGGCGACTCGCTGCTGGTCGACTCCAAGGCCGGGTTCGCCTACGAGCGCGTGCCCAAGGCCGAGGTCGAGGACCTGGTGCTGGAGGAGGTGCCCGACGTCCGGTATGAGGACATCGGTGGCCTCTACCGGCAGATCGAGCAGATCCGCGACGCCGTGGAGCTGCCGTTCCTGCACGCCGACCTGTTCCGCGAGTACAAGCTGCGTCCGCCCAAGGGCGTGCTGCTCTACGGCCCTCCCGGCTGCGGCAAGACGCTGATCGCCAAGGCGGTGGCGAACTCGCTGGCCAAGCAGGTCCACGCCGCCCGCGGCGAGGACCACCGCGAGGCCAAGAGCTACTTCCTCAACATCAAGGGCCCCGAGCTGCTGAACAAGTTCGTGGGCGAGACCGAGCGGCACATCCGGTTGATCTTCCAGCGGGCCCGGGAGAAGGCGTCCGAGGGCACGCCGGTCATCGTGTTCTTCGACGAGATGGACTCGATCTTCCGGACCCGCGGCAGCGGTGTGTCGTCCGACGTCGAGACCACGATCGTGCCCCAGCTCCTCAGCGAGATCGACGGCGTCGAGGGCCTGGAGAACGTGATCGTGATCGGCGCCTCCAACCGCGAGGACATGATCGACCCGGCGATCCTGCGCCCCGGCCGGCTCGACGTGAAGATCAAGATCGAGCGCCCGGACGCCGAGGGCGCGAAGGACATCTTCAACAAGTACCTGACGCCCGACCTGCCGATCCACGCCGACGACCTGGCCGAGTTCGGCGGCGACCCGGTGGCCTGCATCGACGGCATGGTGCAGCACACGGTCGAGCGGATGTACGAGGAGTCCGAGGAGAACCGGTTCCTCGAGGTCACCTACGCCAACGGTGACAAGGAGGTCCTGTACTTCCGGGACTTCAACTCGGGCGCGATGATCCAGAACATCGTCGACCGCGCGAAGAAGGCGGCCATCAAGAGCCTGCTGGACACCAAGCAGCCGGGCCTGTCGGTGCGCCACCTGCTGGACGCGATCGTGGACGAGTTCGCCGAGAACGAGGACCTGCCCAACACGACCAACCCGGACGACTGGGCGCGGATCTCGGGCAAGAAGGGCGAGCGGATCGTGTACATCCGCACGCTCGTGACCGGCAAGAACCAGGAGTCGGGCCGCGCCATCGACACGGCCACGAACACCGGGCAGTACCTGTGACACCGTCCTACCCGTAACGCCGTCATCGCGCGGCAACCCGCCTGGAACGCCCGCCCCGCCACCTCGGCCGGGCGGGCGTTCCGCGTGGTGGGTGAGGGCCTGGCGGTGAGCAGGCCGGGACTCGGGCGGGCGTTTCGCATGGTGGATGAGGCGGCGCGTGAGCAGGCTGGGACTCGGGCGGTGCGCGGCCGCCGCGACGCGCCGTTCGCCATCAACGTCGAGTGGCTTGCGTGTGGCAGGCGAGGGCCGGCTGGTGACGCGAGGCTCCTCGGGCGGGTCTCCGCGTGGTGGCTGCGTGACGGCCGGGCCGTGAGCCGGCGGGGCTCGTCGGGCGGGGTGTCCCGCGTGGCGGGCGCGGTGACCGGGTCGGATTCGTCGGGCGTTCTGCGCGGTCGGAGGATCAGGAGCGGGCGGTGACCAGGCCGGACTCGTAGGCGGCGATCACGAGCTGCGCCCGGTCGCGGGCCTGGAGCTTGTGCAGCAGGCGGCCGATGTGGGTCTTCACCGTGCCGGCGGACAGGTACAGCTCGCGCATGATCTCGGCGTTGGAGTACCCCCGGGCGATCAGCAGCAGCACCTCCTGCTCACGTTCCGTGATCGAGTCGAGGCGGACCCGGCGCGGCTCGGGCGTGCGGGAGAACTCGGCCACCAGCCGGCGCGTCACGGAGGGTGACAGCAGGGCGTCGCCCTCGGCCACCACCCGGACCGCCGCCAGCACGTCGGCCGGGGGAGTGTCCTTGAGCAGGAACCCGCTCGCCCCGGCCCGCAGCGCCGAGTAGACGTACTCGTCCAGGTCGAACGTGGTCAGGATCAGCACCCTGGCCGCCGAGGAGGCGCTGATCTCGCGGGTCGCCGCGATGCCGTCCACGCCCGGCATCCGGACGTCCATCAGCACCACGTCCGGCGAGGTCGCCCGCACGACCGACACCGCCTCCGCGCCGTCGCCGGCCTCGCCGACCACCCGCAGGTCGGGCGCGGAGTCCACCAGCACCCGGAAGCTGCCCCGCAGCAGCGCCTGGTCGTCCACGATCACCACGTCGATCACGTCAGCGGCACCTCGGCGCGCACCGCGAACCCGCGCCCGGCCAGCGGTCCCGCCGAGAACGTCCCGCCGTACACCGCCACCCGCTCCCTCATCCCGATCAACCCGTGCCCACCGCCGCCACCGGCCAGGACCCGCTCGCCCGGCCCGTCGTCGACCACGCAGACCCGGACCGAATCGTCCCCGACGACGACGGACACCTCGCAGGAGGCCGGCGCCGCGTGCTTGACCACGTTGGTGACCGACTCCTGCACGATCCGGTACACGGTCAGCCCCAGCGCCTCGGGCAGCGAGCCGGACACCGACAGCGACACGTCCACCCCGGCCAGCGACGCGCGCGAGACCAACTCGGGTAAATCGGCCAGACCGGGCATGGGCGCCAGCTCGACCCGCGCGTCCTCCGACCGCAGCACGCCGAGCAGCCGCCGCATCTCCACCAGGGTGCCGCGGGAGGTCCGCTCGATGACCTCCAGGGCCTCCCGCGCCTCTTCGGGGTGCGCCGGGGCCACGTGGGCGGCGACCCCGGCCTTGACCGTGATCAGGCTGAGGCTGTGCGCGACCACGTCGTGCAGCTCCCGGGCGATCCGCATGCGCTCCTCGGTGAGCGCCCGGGACGCGGCCTCGGCCGCCTCGCGGGCCTCGTAGGACCGGCGGACCTGCGTGGTGCGGCCCAACGCCCACGCCGACCCCGTCACCAGCGCCAGGAACACGGCCAGCCCGGCCGAGTCCGGCCACGGCTCGCTGACCAGCACCGCGACCCACGCCGTGCCGACCGAGCACACCAGCGCGGCCACCGCCACCCGGTGCGCGCAGACCGCGGCCACCATGTACAGCGCGAACGCGGTCGCGCTGTAGGGCTCCAGCGTGACGTGGGTCAGGGTGGCCACGTTCTGCGCGGCCAGCACGACGCCGAGCGTCAGCACCGGCCGCTTGCGGCGCAGCGCCAACGGCGCGCCGACCAGCGCCGCGAGCGGCACGCCCAGCCACAGCGACACCCCGCCGGCGCGGGCGAACTCCAGGTACACCGTGACGACCAGCACCGCGGCCGCCGTGTCGAGCGCATACAGGTAGGCGGTCGGCAGCAGGCGCAGGACTCGTGAGGTCACGCTCGGCACCGTAATCGGCGGCGGGGCGGAGGGCGTCGGACCACGGTCCGACCCGAAACCCCGGACCCTGGTCCGATCCGCCCGCCCCCACACCCGAGCAGGCTCATCCCCATGATCCAAGTGAGGCACCTGACCAAGCGCTACGGCCGCGCCCGCGCCGTGGACGGCCTGTCGTTCGAGGTGAAGCCCGGTTACGTCGCCGGCTTCCTGGGGCCCAACGGGGCCGGCAAGTCCACCACGATGCGGGCGATCCTGGGCCTGGACCGGCCGACCAGCGGCGAGGCGCTCGTCGAGGGCCGGCGCTACGCCGACATCCGCCGCCCGATGCACCACGTCGGCGCGCTGCTCGACGCGGGCGCGGTGCACGGCGGCCGGTCTGCCTACGACCACCTGCGCGTGCTCGCCCGCAGCAACGGCATCAAGGACCGCCGGGTCGTCGCGACCCTGGAGCAGGTCGGGCTGGCGGGCGTGGCCAGGAGACGCGTGGGGTCGCTGTCGCTGGGCATGAAGCAACGCCTCGGCGTGGCGGCGGCCCTGCTCGGCGATCCCGGCGTGCTGCTGTTCGACGAGCCGGTCAACGGCCTCGACCCGGAGGGCATCCGGTGGATCCGGCACCTGATGCGCGGCCTGGCGCGCGAGGGCCGCACGGTCCTGGTGTCGAGCCACCTGATGAGCGAGATGGCGCTGACCGCCGACCGGGTGATCGTCATCGGGCGGGGCAGGCTCATCCTCGAGAGTTCGATGCAGGACCTGCAGGAGAGGTTCAAGAAGGACGTGCTCGTCCGGACGCCGGACCGGTCGGCCCTGGTGACCGCCCTGACCGCCGCCGGCGCGAGCACGGAGGCCGAGGACGGCGCGCTGCTCGTGCACGGCCTGGACGCCCCGGCCATCGCCGACCTGGCCGCCCGCGCCCGCATCCCGATCCACGAGCTGACCCCGCGCAGCGCGTCCCTGGAGGACGCCTACCTGGAGCTGACCGAGGACAGCGTGGAGTACCGCACGAAGGAGACCGCCCGATGACGGACGTGCTGAACTCGGAGTGGTTGAAGCTCCGCTCGGTCCGCTCGACCACCTACGTCCTGCTCGCGATCGCGGCGTCGCTGGCGGTGGGCGCGCTGGTGTCGTACCTGATGACGGCCGACTGGGACACCTCGCCGCCGGACGTGCGGGAGAAGTTCGGAGCCGCCGACCCGAGCATGATGGTGGTCCCGTTCACCCAGTTCTGCCTGGGCGTCCTGGGTGCCCTGGCGATCACCGCGGAGTACGGCAGCGGCATGATCCGGACCACCCTCGTCACCGTGCCCCAACGCCGGAAGTACCTGCTGGCGAAGGTCGTCGTGGTGGCAGGCGCGTCCCTGGGCGTCGGCGCGGTCACCACCCTGCTGGCCTACCAGACGGGCGAACTGATCACGGGCGACCGCCCGGAACCGATCTCGGCCTACGGCTCGTTCGCCGACGCCCTGCCGGCCCTGCTGGCGAACACCGCCTCGCTGGTGCTGCTGGCCCTGCTCGGCCTGGCCCTGGGCTTCATCCTCCGCTCCACCGCGGGCACCCTGGTGACCCTGTGCGCCCTGCTGTTCGTCGTGCCCTCCCTGACCATGCTCCTCCCGGAGCCGTGGGACGAGCGCGCCTACTCGATCACGCTCCCCGCCCTCGCCCCCCAACTCTCGGGGGAGATGTCGGGCACCCCACTGTCCCCGCCCTACGCCGCCCTGACCATGCTGCTCTACGTCCTGCTCACCCTGACCACCGCCACCATCACCCTCCACCACCGCGACGCCTAACCACCCCACCCCACCCGCACACCCACCTCCGCCCCTCTCACCCGATCTCCCCCGCTAGGGCCTGTCCTCAAAGTGGGTGTGGCGGGTCTGCTGTGATCTTGGCGTGTGGTGCGCAGGCATGAGTTGACCGACGAGCGGTGGCAGGCGATCGAGCCGTTGCCGCCGGCCTCGGGCGCGAAAGGCCGTCCGCGGGTGGACGACCGTCGGGTGATCAACGGGATGCTGTTCAAGGCCAAGACCGGGGTCGCCTGGCGTGACCTGCCGGAAAGCCGCAGGCCGTGGAAGACGGTCTGCAACCGGTTCTGGCGCTGGTCGCGCAACGGCACCCTCACCACGCCGGTCGGGAAGGTGCGGGTGGTCGCCGAGGCGATCGACGAGCCCGACCGCGAGGTCTCGGTGGACTCGAGCATCGTGCGCGCCCACCGGCACGCCGCCGGAGCCCGCCGCACGACCGCGACCGCGTCCCACACGGGGGGCGGACGGATCGTGCGGCGGGCACAACGAGCCAGGTGATCATGCCATCGGCCGCTCCCGGGGCGGACCCGCCACCGGGATCCACCTGGCCTGCGACGGCCACGGCCGACCCCTGTCGATCGTCCTGACCGGCGGCAATGTCAACGACCGCACCCGGTTCACCCGGGTCATGGCCGGCCTCCCGGAACGCCGTGACCAGCAGGCCAACCGCGAACGCGAAGGCCGAACCGGCGGACGCCCGCCGGTCTTCGACCGCACCGCCTACAAACGCCGCAACGTGGTCGAGCCCTGCTTCAACCGACTCAAGCAGTTCCGTGCCGTCGCCACCCGCTTCGACCCGACCGCCACCTCCTACCGAGCCATGCTCGACCTGGCGACCCTGCTCATCTGGCTTTGAGGACAGGCCCTAGCCAACCGAGGACGAGGGCCGTCGCCTCCTGAACTACGTGCGTCGGGGCATGCAGGGAACCATCCGGATGCGCCGGGCGATGATCGTCCTTGCCTCGTCGTCCGGGACCCCTGCGCCGTCGATGTGCCCGCCTGGTGGCCGCCGACCCCGACACGGTGCGCGACGTCATCCACGACTTCAACGCCCGTGGCCTGGCGACGCTGGACCCTAGGCGGGCAGGAGGCCGTCCTCGCCTGATCAGCCGCGACGACGAAGCGTTCGTCGTGGCGGCGGCCAAGGCCCGCCCGACCTGGGCGGGCCTGCCCTTCACCCGGTGGAGCCTGCGCACACTCGCCGCCCACCTGCACCGCAACCCCGACCGGCGGGTCCGGATCGGCCGGGAACGGCTGCGACAGATCCTGCACCGCCACGGTGTCACCTTCCAGCGCACCGGGATCTGGAAGACCTCCAACGACCCGACCTTCGACGCCAAACTCGACCGCATCGACGAGGTCCTGACCCGTTTCCCGAACCGGTGTTTCGCCTTCGACCAGTTCGGGCCGCTGTCGATCCGTCCGCACCACGGTGCCGACACCTGCGCCGGCGCAACGCCAACGCACGCCACCCCGACATCCTCGCCGCGCAACGCCGCGAACGGGCCCTTGTCCGCAGCGAACGCCACCAACGCTGGGGCCGACCACAATCTCAAGCGGCCTGACCAACCCGGCAAAGGTTCGTGGTCAGCGCACCAGGTGGTGTCCGGCAAGCCGGTGATCGGGGCGTCCGACAGTTCCTGCTCGCTCCTCGCCCCAACCCGCACCGCCCGCACCTGCCGCGTACCCCATGTGCGTCGCCGAACCAACCGTTGCTCGCACTTCCAACCCGTAGCCGACGCGGCCGGGAGATGACCGCGGTCCCGCGAACGGTGAGGGCTGTGGGCGTGGTCGGTCGGCACGATCGAGTGGCCCGTCGAAGAGCGGCGGGCGGGGACGCCTCGCACGACGGGCGGCGGGGTGGAAGGGGCCGATACCGTGTCCGGCGTGCCCGACTTCGCCCTCGGCCTGGCCGCCCTCGGCCGGCCCGCGTACATCAACCTCGGCCGCGACGGGGTGTTGCCCGAACGGCGGGACGTGGACGCCATGCGCGCGCAGTGCCACGCCGTCCTGGACGCCGCCTACGCGGCCGGGGTGAGGCGGGTGGACGCGGCACGCTCCTACGGGCGCGCGGAGGAGTTCCTGGCGCAGTGGCTGGCCGAGCGGGGCCACCAGGATGTCCTCGTCTCCAGCAAGTGGGGCTACGCCTACGTCGCCGACTGGCGGCGGGACGCGGCCACGCACGAGGTCAAGGAGCACTCGCTCGACCGGTTCACCCGGCAGTGGCGCGAGACCGAGGACCTCCTCGGCCCGCACGTCGGCCTCTACAGCGTGCACTCGCTGACGCCCGACAGCCCGCTCTTCGGCGACCTCGACCTGCTCGTGGCCCTGGGCGGCCTGCGGGACTCCGGGGTCCGGCTCGGCTTCTCGACCTCCGGCCCGCACCAGGGCGACACCATCCGCCGCGCGCTGGAGCTGGCCGTCGAAGGGCGGCGGCTGTTCGAGGCCGTCCAGGCGACCTGGAACGTGCTGGAGACCTCCGCCGCGCCCGCGCTGGCGTTCGCCAAGGAGTCCGGCGCGGAGGTGTTCGTCAAGGAGGGCCTGGCCAACGGCCGCCTGGCGGTCGACCCGCCGCCCCGGGTCCGCGAGCTGGCCCGCGAGCACGGCGTCGGCCCGGACGCGATCGCCCTGGCCGCCGTGCTCGCCCAGCCGTGGGTCGACGTGGTGCTCTCCGGCGCGGCCGGTCCGGGGCAGCTGCGGGACAACCTCAGGGCACGCAATGTCGCCCTCGACCCGGACGCGCTCGCGGACTGCGCCGAGCCGGCCGACCGGTACTGGGCTACTCGGGCGTCGCTCGCCTGGTCGTGAGCCGGACCGCGCCGGACTCCAGGTCGACCGGCCCGCGCGGTGGCGCGCCCGACTCCTCGTCCTCGCCCAGCATCAACGTCACCTGCCGTTGCTCCAGCTCGACGTGCTTGCCGCCGTGGAACAGGGTGGTGAACTCGTCCAACGCCGTCGCCGACACGACCGGGTGGCCCTGGCGCCTGCGGACCCACCTCAGCAGCCGCTCGCCGGCCGCCAGGCACACCAGCAGCACGGCCAGGCCGGGGATCGACAGCGCGAACATCATGCCCATCGGAACCACTCCCGGATCAACGCCCGACCGTCCGGCACCACCGGCCACCCCGGGTCCTCCGCCGAGGCGCGCACCTCGTCCAGCCCCATCCAGCCTCCCCACGCCACTTCCTCCGGCTGATGGGTGAACGGCCCATCGCTGCGCACGTCGTAAACGTGCGCGACGTAGCGGATGGTTCCGTCCACGAACGTCGTCCTGAACCGGAACTCCGGCGTCGCCACGACCCCCAGCTCCTCGGCCAGCTCGCGCACCGCGCACTCGTCCGGCGTCTCGCCCGCCGCGACGACGCCGCCGCAGGTCGGGTCGTACAACCCGGGGTAGACGTCCTTGGTGTCGGTGCGCCGGTGCACGTACACCCGCTCCCCGTCGAGGGAGCGCACCACGATCGCCGCGCACGCGTGCCACAGGCCCTCCGCGCGCACCCGGGCGCGCGTCGCCGTGCCGATGGGCGTGCCGTCGGGGTCCACCACGACCACGTGCTCCACGCGAAGATCCTCCCCAGGTCGTACCGGCCGGTGCTACTCCGGGCCGACGCCTGCCGACACCGCTCCTTCCTACCTTCGTGGCGCGAACGTCACGAGGAGGAGTTGTGCCCACATCCCTGCGGCTCGCGGTCGCCGAGTTCCGCGACCGGCCCGGCCGCGCCGTGCTGCCCGGTGTCGCCCTGGTCGTCGGTGTCGCCTGCCTGCTGGCCGCCTTGATGCTCAGCGACGCGATGGTCCGCGCCACGAACGCCGGCGCGCCCACCGTGCCCGCCGGGGTCGACCTCGTCGTCCAACCGCCGCCCCACAGCGACGCCGTGCTCGACCAGGCGACCGCCGATCGGGTGGCGCGGGTTCCGGGGGTGACGCTGGCGCAACCGGTCCGCGAGGTCCGCGCCGACCTGCTCCTGGACGACGGCCGGGCGGGCGAGCGCCGCGCCACCGCCGACGTCGAGCCCGACCGCCCCGACCTGCACCGCGTGCCGATCCTGGAGGGCCGCTCGCCCGGCCCGGACGGCGAGATCGCGGTGGACCGGGTCACCGCCCACGACCACGGCCTCCGGCCGGGCATGTCGGTGCGGCTCGGGGACGCCGCCGGCAAGCCGCTGAGCGTGGTCGTCCGGGGCGTCACCGTGCGAGGCTCGCTCGCCGAGGAGCCCCAGGTCGTGATCGGCGAGGCCCTGGCCGCCAAGCTCGGCGGCACGCCGCGCGTCGAGGCGCTCTACGTGCTCGGCGGCGACCGGGACGCCGTGGCGCGGGCCGCGGGCGAGGGGTTCCGGGTGGACACCCGGGCCGCCGTCGCCGCGACGCCGCCCGACAACGACCTGGCGGCCGTCCTGCTGCCGTTCAGCATCCTCGCCCTGGCCACGTCGGTGTTCGTCGCCTCCGCCACCTACCGCGCCGTCTACGCGCAACGCCGGCGGCACACGGCGTTGCTGCGCTGCCTCGGCGCGCACCGCGGTCCACTCGTCTGGGCGAACCTCCTCGAAGCCCTGGTGACCGGCGCGCTCGCGGGCGCGGTCGGCGCGGTGCTGGGCGGGTCCGTGGCGTGGCTGCTGGCCCGGCTGTTCGACAGCACCGGCCTGTCCTCGCTGCTCGGCGCGGTGGAGCTGAGCCCGTCGCTGCTGCCCTCCGCCGGCCAACTGGTGATCGGCGTGGTCACGGCCGCCTCGCTCAGCGCGTTCGCCGCGGTCCGGCCCGCGCTGGCCGCCGCCCGCGTCTCGCCGCTCGCCGCGCTGCGGACGTCCGAAGGCCAGACGCCGGACGACGCCGTGGTGCGCCGCCGCCGCGTGTTCGGGCTCGTGCTGGTGGGCCTCGCAACGGCCATGGCCGTGCTCGGCGTGCTCGCGCAGGGCTCCCTGGCGGCCATCTTCCTGATCCTGTTCTCCGGCATCACGGCCGTGTTCGGCCTGTTCGGCGTGCTCGGACCGGTCGTGGTGCCCGCGCTCGGCCGGATCTTCGGCTCGGTCGCGAGCCGCTTCGGGGGCGCGCAGTGGAAGCTGGCCGCGGCCGAGGTGCGGCGGGTGCCGCAGCGCTCCGCGTCGGTGGCGATGCCGCTGATCCTGGCCGCCGCCATGGTCACGTTCTTCGCCGTCACGGTGGGGTCGGCGCAGCGCATGGAGGACGAGTTCGCCGACGAGCCGCGGCCCGACGCCGTGGTGGTGGACGCGGGCGGCCGCGCGCTCGACGGGGCCGTGGGCGCGGCGGCCAGCCGGCCCGAAGCCGCGAGCACCGTCGTCCTGCACGGCGTCGACGTGGACAAGAAGGACGCCGAGGGCTTCGTGTTCCCGACGCAGGTCGTCGGCGCCGACCCCGACCGGATGCGCGACTGGCTGGCCACCCGGCACGTCGACGCGCGGGACTTCGCGCCGGGCACCGCGCTGCTGGACGACCGGTACGCCGAGCGGTTCGGCGCGCGGCTCGGCGAGCCGTTCACGGTCGAGGGCCTGCCCGGCGGGCCGCGCACGGCCACGGTCGTCGGCACCTTCACGGGCTCGCTGCTCGACCACGCCGACGTGGTGCTGGCCGAACCCGACCTCGCGCCCGCGTCGAAGGTCCTGGTGTCGCTCAAGCCCGGCGCGGACCCGGCGGCCTACGAGGCGGGGGTGCGGGCCGACCTGCCCGACGCGCCCACCGTTCTGGTGAACACCAGGGCCGAGTCGAGCGCGCAGGACCAGCGGTACCTCGACCTGGGGATCGTGCTGCTGATGGTGCTGCTGGGCCTGTCCGTCGCGGTCGCGGTGACCGGCATCGGGACCGCCTTGACGATCTCCGTGCAGGAGCGCCGCAAGGAACTGGCGCTGCGCCGCGCGCTGGGCGTGACCAGGGGCGGTCTGCAGGGCGGCGTGGTGGCCGAAGCGGTGTTGTTGGCGCTGGTGGGCGTGCTGGGCGGGGGAGTGTTCGGCCTCGTGTACGCGGAGCTGGCGCTGGCCGCGGTCGGCGTGTTCGTGTGGCCGACGGCGGCGCTCGCCCCGTTGCTGGTCGGCGGGGCCGGCGTGGTGGTCCTGGCGGTGCTGGCGGCGTTCGGGCCGGCCCGCGGCGCGTCCCGGATCAGGCCCGCCGCCGGGCTCGCCGCCGGCTGAAACGTGACCTACGTCCGGGCGGTGTGCCGGTGGTTGGTCGTAGGCTGCGTGTATGCGGCGGATCATGGGAACCGAAGTCGAGTACGGCATCTCGGTGCCGGGTGACGCGACGGCGAACCCGGTGCTCACCTCGACACAGGTCGTGCTGGCCTACGCGGCGGCCGCCGACATACCGCGGGCGCGCCGGGCGCGCTGGGACTACGAGGTCGAGTCGCCGCTGCGCGACGCGCGCGGCTTCGACCTCGGCACGCCCGGCGGCCACCCCGGCGACAGCGATGTCGAGGATCTCGGCGCGGCCAACGTCATCCTCACCAACGGCGCGCGCCTCTACGTCGACCACGCGCACCCGGAGTACTCCGCGCCCGAGGTCACCAACGCGCGCGACGCGGTGATCTGGGACAAGGCGGGGGAGCGGGTGATGGAGGAGGCCGCGATGCGCGCGGCCACCGTCCCGGGCCAGCCCCGGTTGCAGCTCTACAAGAACAACGTCGACGGCAAGGGCGCCAGCTACGGCACCCACGAGAACTACCTGATGCAGCGCAGCACGCCGTTCACCGCGGTGATCGCCGGGCTGACGCCGTTCTTCGTGTCCCGCCAGGTCGTCGTCGGCTCCGGCCGCGTCGGCATCGGCGCGGCCGGCGAGGAGGCGGGCTACCAGCTGTCCCAGCGAGCCGACTACATCGAGGTCGAGGTCGGCCTGGAGACCACGCTCAAGCGCGGGATCATCAACACCCGCGACGAGCCGCACGCCGACGCGGACAAGTACCGCAGGCTGCACGTCATCATCGGCGACGCGAACCTCGCCGAGTACTCCACCTACATCAAGTGCGGCTCCACGTCGCTGGTGCTGGACATGATCGAGGCCGGTCGCCGGTTCGACGACCTGCGGCTGCAGGAGCCCGTCCGCGCGGTGCACCAGATCAGCCACGACCCGACGCTGAAGACGAAGGTCGAGCTGACCAGCGGGCGCAAGTTCACCGGGTTGGACCTCCAGTTCGCCTACTACGAGCGCGCCGCCGCGTTCGTGGAGCAGGAGGGCTACGGCGACCGGGACGTGCTGCGCGTCTGGGGCGAGGTGCTCGACGCGCTGGCCCGCGACCCGCAGGAGTGCGCCGACCGGCTCGACTGGGTGGCGAAGCTGCGGCTGCTCGAGGGGTACCGCGCGCGGGACGGCCTGGCCTGGGGCTCGCCCCGGCTGTCGCTGGTCGACCTGCAGTACTCCGACGTGCGGCTGGACAAGGGCCTCTACAACCGGCTGGTCGCCCGCGGCTCGATGAAGCGCCTGGTCAGCGAGGAGGAGGTCCGGGCGGCCATCCTGGCGCCGCCGGAGGACACCCGCGCCTACTTCCGCGGCCGGTGCCTGGAGCGCTACCCGACCTCGGTGGCCGCGGCGTCGTGGGACTCGGTGATCTTCGACCTCGGTCGCGAGTCGCTCGTCCGGATCCCCACCCTCGAACCCCTGCGCGGCACGAAAGCGCACGTCGGAGCGCTGCTGGAGGCCGCGGACACGGCCGAGCAGCTCGTCGAGGCGCTGACCCGGGGCTGATCAAGGAACCCGAGTGGCAGGCGCAGGATGTCATGCCTGGTGGGTAGTGTTTAACTCGCAGGACCCGAAGACCGGGAGGTCGACATGGCCCAGGAACAGGTTCAGCGCCAAGGCGGCGGTGACGGCGACGAGAACGGCGACGGCGCGGCCGCCGCCGGCCAGGAACGCCGCGAGAAGCTCGGCGAGGACGTCGACGCCATCCTCGACGAGATCGACGACGTGCTCGAGGAGAACGCCGAGGACTTCGTGCGCGCGTACGTGCAAAAGGGCGGCGAGTAAGCAGCCGCAGGCGGGACAGGAGAAGAACTCACACATGGACCACAGCTCGACCGGGCACTACCCGGCCGCGTCGTTGCCCCCGGCCTACCTCAGGCCGGGGTCGTCGTCGTTCACCGATTTCCTCCGCGCCCAGGCCCCCGAACTGCTGCCGTCGAGCCGCACCCCGCCCGAGGGCGGCGCGGTGCAGGCGCCGCACGGCACGACCATCGTCGCCCTCACGTTCAAGGGCGGCGTGGTGATCGCGGGCGACCGGCGCGCCACGATGGGCAACGTGATCGCCCAGCGCGACATGAAGAAGGTGTTCATCACCGACGACTACTCGGCGGTGGGCATCGCCGGCACGGCGGGCATCGCGGTCGAGATCGTCCGGCTCTACGCGGTCGAGCTCCGGCACTACGAGAAGATCGAGGGCGTCTCGCTGTCGCTGGACGGCAAGGCGAACCGGCTCTCCGCGATGATCAAGGGCAACCTGGACGCCGCGCTCGCGGGCCTCGCGGTCGTGCCGCTGTTCGCGGGCTTCGACACCGACGCGCCCGACCCGGACCGCGCCGGCCGCATCGTGTCCTACGACGTGACCGGCGGCCGGTACGAGGACTCGCAGGGCTACCAGGCCGTCGGCTCGGGCTCGCTGTTCGCGAAGTCGGCGCTGAAGAAGCTCTACGACCCGGACGCGGACGCCGACACGGCCGTCAAGACCGCGATCGAGGCGCTGTACGACGCGGCCGACGACGACTCGGGCACCGGCGGCCCGGACGTGGTCCGCCGGATCTTCCCGGTTGTCGTGACGATCACCGCCGAGGGCGCGGCGCACGTGCCCGACGAGCGGGCCGCCGAGTTCGCCGAGTCGGTCGTCGAGGGCCGCAAGGCCCGGCCGGCGGGCTGAGCGCCGTGCCGACCCCCATCCCCACCCGCATCCGCCGAGCCCGGGAGCCGCAGCAGTGACGATGCCGTTGTACGCCTCACCCGAGCAGATCCTCCGCGACCGCGCGGAGTACGCCCGGAAGGGCATCGCCCGAGGTCGGAGCGTCGTGGTGCTCCGGTACGCCGACGGCGTGCTGTTCGTGGCGGAGAACCCGTCCGCCACCCTGCACAAGGTGTCCGAGATCTACGACCGCATCGCGTTCGCCGCGGTCGGCCGCTACAGCGAGTTCGAGAACCTGCGCCAGGCGGGCATCCGGTTCGCCGACATCCGCGGGTACCAGAACGACCCGCGCGACGTGACGGGCCGGTCGCTGGCCAACGTGTACGCCCAGACGCTGGGCTCGATCTTCGCCGAGCAGATCAAGCCGCTCGAGGTGGAGATCTGCGTGGCCGAGGTCGGCACGGACCCCGAGCAGGACACGCTGTACCGGCTGACCTACGACGGTTCGATCTTCGAGGAGCCGCAGTACGTCGTGATGGGCGGCCAGGCCGAGGCGACGGGCACGGCGCTCAAGGACGCCTACACCGAGGCCCAGCCGCTGGCCGAGGCCGTGCGCATCGCGGTGAAGGCGCTCAGCGCCGGCAGCACCACGACCGGCAACGGCAAGCCGGACCTCCTCGACCGCGGCAAGCTGGAGGTCGCGGTCCTGGAGCGCGACCGCCCGCGTCGCGCGTTCCGCCGCATCACCGGCGCCGCGCTGGCGGCCCTGCTGCCCGGTGACGAGCCGGCGGCGGCCGGGGCGGAGGAGCCGGCGCCGCCCGCCAAGGGCGGCCGCAGGAAGCCCGTGACGGACGTGAACCTGCCGCCGAACGACGACAAGGCGTAGCCCTCGCGCGAGCCAGGCGGAGGCCCCCGGCACACCGC